>CASBQE010000313.1 GCA_949127665.1 Synechococcales cyanobacterium PMM_0083 | reverse complement strand
GATCGCTGGTGCAATCCGCCTAGTTGCTGTTGAACCTGATCCAGTTGGGTTGCCAGTTCGCCCTGTAGCTCTGCTTTTAAGTGGGTCAGATCAGAGGTGGCGAGTTGATTCAGCCGTTGGTCTAATGCGTTGATGGTGGTTTGCAAAGCGGTCAGCGTTTCTGGAATGGTGGTGCCTGCCTGCTGCGATTCGACATTCACGATCTTTGCAGTTGTCACATCCAATTGCTTCTTGAGAATTGTGGTTGCCAGTTTCAAGGGCGCGATCGCCTGTTCCGCATAGCTCCCTTGCTCAGCCACCCGATTAATCTGCACCTCCAGCCGAGAGAGATCGCGCCGTGTTGCCATCTCACTCACCATTTTGATCAACGCTGCTACCTCTTGCTTGAGCGCATTGGCATCAAAAGGCGCAGGTAAATGATTAAGGCGACGATTGATATGGCTAATTTGATCTTGTAATGTGCGATAGTTTCCCAAATTTTGCTGATTATCCATTTGTTGGAGAGTGCCACGCAGTCGAGCCAACTCAGCCTTAAGTTTCTCAATATCGGGCTGCCAGTTAGTAGGCTGCTTGGCTGGAGTAAGCCGCGTCAATGATTCCCTAACTCCTGCCAAAGAGTGATCTAAAGCCGCTTGCTGCCGTTGCAACTGAGCCATGTCTTGCCTCAGCGATCGCCATTCGGGCTTGGTAATTTCTTGTTGTAGTTGAGCAACGCTGGTAGACAGATCGCTATAAAGTGCCTGATTTTTCCCTTGAAGATCTTTTCGCAAATTGGCAAGATTAAGCGCACTGGGCAACCCTTGAATTTGCTGCTGCATCAGGCTAATGGTGCCTGACAATTTTTCATCTAACTGGGCGATCGCGCCATCAATATCAGCTTGAGTCTCTTGCTCCAACCGACGATGATTCAGCGTATTCAGCAGCAGCAATGCTGAAACTGGAGCCGCCGTAAACAGCAATTGCTGGGAAATAGCCGTTGCCACGGAGCCGACACCGGAACCGACCAGCATAATAGACTCTGCAAGATTAAGCCAATGACGGTTTTTCACAGCGGGTTGCTCGCCTGAATAAGACTGCTGAATCAAATTGATCAGGTGGAAGTTGCATCCCCCTTTCAATCTTTTTTCATGGATTCAGCGCCGAATCAGGAAAAATGATTAGAATGGCGATCGCGCCAGTAACCTGTCAGGCGAAATAGATAAACTACGCTCAGCAAATAGCCTAATCTCCTTTAGAATCTACGGAAAAAGCTGATTATCTTGTGTATCGCTGCTAGAACGTTCAATGTTCAACTCTGTCGTTTTGTAGATAAGCAAGAGTCAACAGCGGGTTATAATCTCGGAAAGTTTGCATCTCTCAAAGTTTGGCAATGGCACTGGATGAAACGGGTCTGAAGAAATCGAGTGGGGCAGGAATCGAGTGGGACAGGAGTAAGTGTGAAACAAATTGATACTAAGAGTGTGCAAAACGAAGCCAAATCAGATTCATCACCGCCGCAATTGGCTAATCAGACTCAAAAACCCTCTAAGCAAGTGCCTCTCGCATCCTCCAAATCCGTCCCTCCCTCCTCTCTTGCCAAATCGCTTCAAAAAGCTTTTGCTTTGGGCATCGTCACTATTGCCTCTACAACCATTGGTTTAACGGCTGCTCTTTTGCTGCCTTTGCCCATGGGTTTGGTTGCGAAAGATAAAATCACTAAGCCGCTCGATTTGTGGCAGTTTGGCATGGGCTATCGGGTTTCTCGCCCCGTTAACATTTTGATCATGGGCATTGATCGTGTCCCCACAGCGGCACCCGGTTCTCGTGAAATATTTAGTGGTCGTAGCGATACGATGCTGCTACTGCGGGTTGATCCAGACACCGATTCCATCAGCCTGTTGTCAATTCCGCGTGACACTCAAGTTGAACTTCCCCAAGTGGGCATCACTAAGATCAACGATGCCAATGTGCGGGGCGGGGCAACTCTAGCCGCCCGAACTGTCAGTGGTGTGCTGAATGGTGTGCAAATCGATCGCTATGTGCGCGTCAGCACTGAAGCATTCAAAGAGCTAGTGGATCGGATGGGTGGCGTTGAGGTCTATGTGCCTAAACCTATGGTTTACGAAGATAAAACCCAAAAGCTAAAGATCGATTTGTCAGCGGGAAAGCAAGTGTTAGGTGGTGCCCAAGCGGAACAGTTTGCCCGTTTTCGCGGTGATGATTTAGGAGATATTGGGCGAGTGCAGCGCCAACAAGCGCTATTAAAAGCACTGCGAAAGCAATTGACGAGTCCTAGTGTGATTCCGCGCATTCCTAGCTTGGTGCAGGCAATGCAGAAATATATTGACACCAATTTGACCATAGAGGAAATGCTGGCGCTGGTGAGTGCGGGGCGAAAGCTGGGTGAAGGTAATTTTAAGATGGTCATGTTGCCAGGGCGGTTTAGCTCACCCGATGAGTTTAGAGCAAGCTACTGGATTATGGAACCGACTGGGCGCGATCGCGTGATGCAGCAATACTTCAATATCGATCCTCTAGCACCTCTAGTAGACGGCGATTCCTCTGCTGCCCTGCGAATTTCAATCCAAAATGCATCTCGTAACCCCAATGCAGCGTCTCAACTGAGTCAGCGTTTGATCGCACTGGGCTTTTCAAATGTGTTTATCACCTCGGATTGGGCAGATAAACAAACCCGAACCCAGGTTATCGCCCAGCGAGGAGACCTGCAAGCGGCTCAAGTGCTACAACAACAGTTAGGGCTTGGCACGGTTGATGCAGATTCAACGGGCGATCTAGAATCAGATATCACCATCCGAGTTGGAGATGATTGGGGGAAGCAAGCGAAATGATTAACGGGTTGCGAAAATCGTGGGTTATTGTAGGGGCGATCGCTCTAGCGCTGGTATGGGTCTTGCTCAGTGCCCAGCCTGCTTTTGCCGAATCAGGTAAGTTTGCTGGTTACACCAATGCCCAACTTGCCAATCAAGACTTTTCCAATCAAGATTTATCGGGAGGGAATTTTGTCTCCTCCGAAATGCGAGGTGCAAATCTGAGCGGAGCTAACCTGACTAACGCCATGTTTACGAAAGGCAACCTGCTTGGAGCTAACCTATCGGGCGCAAATTTGTCATGGGCACTAGTCGATCGCGTCACGCTTTATAAAACTGACCTGACCAACGTAAACTTCACCGGAGCGACCCTTTCCAACAGCATTTTTGAAGAGGCAAACATTACTGGAGCCGACTTTACGGATGCCATTGTCGATCGCTATACAGTCACCCAACTTTGCAAACGAGCAGAGGGCGTTAATTCCGTCACAGGCATTTCAACCAGGGATAGTCTAGGCTGCCGCTAAGCCTGTCTTGGGTAATGTTGTAGACCTGTGGATAGAGAGTAAATATTTATAGGGATGCACCCCATTTTCGACAATACATCCTCATCCCCCAACTCCTTCTTCTATTTTGGGAGAAGGGGATGAGGGGAAAAGATTTGTCAGCCAATCAACCAAAAGAGGAAGCAATGCAATCTAATCTTTATGAAACTGATTTTTATGCTTGGACTTTGGAGCAGTCTAAGTTGCTTAAAGAGGGTGATTTTAAGCAGCTAGATATTATCAATTTGGTGGAGGAAGTTGAGTCATTGGGGAAGCAACAACGGCAAGAATTACGCAATCGACTGGGTGTTTTGATTGGGCACCTTCTGAAGTGGGACTATCAATCCGAAAAGCGGAGCAAAAGCTGGCGCGTAAACATTCGAGAGCAACGACGGGAAATTCTCCGCCTTTTACAAGAAAACCCTAGCCTCAAGCCTTACTTAGAAGAGGCAATCCTCTACGCTTACGAGTCTGGACTAGATTTAGTGGCTCTAGAGACACCTTTAGATTATCAAGATTTGCCAGAAAACCCGATCTATACAATCGAGCAACTTCTCAGCCCTGATTTTCCTAGTGAGTTCAATGAAGTGGTAATGTCCTAGACCTGTGGAAATGAGAGAGAATGAGAGGGTTTGTGGGCACTGGTTCCGTTAGATGAGATCCCAAAATCTTTCCTAGAAATGCTTTTGGAGTTTGAGGTGATCAATCGATAGGGCAGTACCTCAACGAGAAATCAGGATGTCTAGATATTTTAGCCTCATAATCTCGTTATCCAACTTTCACATGAGATCCCTGCATCCCTTTCTAAACAGACCTTTCAACTTCTCACTCAGCGGGACCAGTGCCTAACTATCGAGCCACACGTTTAGAACATTACCCCAATTGTCTGGAAATTTACACGACCAGATGCCGATAAGAAATTAGGCAGGCATTATGTCGCGTAATTATTTTTTTGCTCTGCTGGTGTGGGAAGTAGGGGATCTTGGGTATGAGGGCAGTTCTGGAGGCTTTCAAACTGACATGCTCCCAATTTTTTGGGTTAATCCATTCGCAAACTTGCTGCGTATACCAATCATAAGGCTGCTAAAGTGCAGTTTTGATAGTCTAGATTCGATCGCAGCACTCAGTCCGCTTACACTATCCAAAAAATTATTAAAGCTATGTCAAATCGTTTTTTTACGTCCCGTCGTTTCCTCCGTAACATCTCCTTGATTTCGCTGATTGCTGTGGCGTTTGCCTACGGTGCATCTCGCATGGCGTTTTCTAGTGCTGCCAGCGATCGCCCCGTCGCTATTGTGGCAAGCAAACTGATTGAGCCGGCGATCGATATTTCAGCTTCCGCCGTCAAAGGGGAGCAGACCGCAATTTTTGCAGGAGGCTGCTTTTGGGGAGTCGAAGCTGTTTTTGAGCATTTGAAAGGAGTTTCTGATGTGGTTTCTGGTTTTTCGGGAGGTGACGCAGCCACTGCAAACTATGAGAGAGTCAGTTCTGGTCAAACCGGGCACGCTGAGGCAGTGAAAATCACCTATGACCCCGCGCGAATTTCCTATGGGCAGCTTCTAAAGGTTTACTTTTTGGTCGCCCATGATCCAACTCAGCTAAATCGCCAAGGTCCCGACTTCGGCACCCAATATCGCTCGGCTATTTTTGTGGAAAATGCTGAGCAAAAGCGAGTTGCCCAAGCTTACGTAGCTCAGCTTGATAAAAACCAGGTTTTTCGGACTCCAATTGTGACGCAGTTGGTTCCTGCTGGTAAATTTTATGCGGCTGAAGACTATCATCAGAACTTTATCGATCGCAATCCTAATTACCCCTATGTGATCATCCACGATTTGCCAAAGCTCAATCAGCTAAAACAGCAGTTTCCAGACCTGCAGAAATAGGGGGCGATCGCTTGCGTAAAACCGTGCATTTCGCCTATGAGTAGTCAGATTAGACTGATTCAGGTTGATCGATGGGAAATTTATGAGCCGATGGGTGAGCGCGATTGCGCAGTGCTAAACTCAGCGCAATTTTGGGATGCAGATTGTCCATAGACCCAATGGTGGTCGTTCTCCAAATGAAGAAGCTCAAATAAATCTACGCGCATTAGGTTACTTCGTTCCCTTCACCATTGGCACCCGGATTTAATCAGTTCGACCACCTTCTCGGCGGTGAGGGGTTTAGAAAAGAAGTAGCCTTGCCCAAAATCGCAGTCGAGCGATCGCAGTTGAGCTAACTGTTCTGAAGTTTCAATGCCTTCGGCAACTACTTGCATATTCATGGTTTGGGCAATTTTTAAAATAATCGGAACTAATCCCAACTGCTCCTCAGTGCCATCTAAACACATGACGAAGGAGCGATCGATTTTGAGATAGTCCATTGGAAATAATTGTAGGTAGCTCAGCGAAGAATAGCCCGTGCCAAAGTCATCCATGCTGAGTTGAATGTGTTGCTGCCGCAGCTTGGATAAAATATCTGCTGCCAACCGGGGATTGTCCATAATGGCGCTTTCAGTGACTTCCAGCTTTAAACAACTGGGATGCAGTTCGGCTTCTGCCAGAATCTGGGTAATCTGCTGCATCAAATTAATTTGGGCAAACTGACTAGCAGATAGGTTTACACTCACGCTGAAATTTGGATCAATCACTTTTTGTTTCTGCCAAGTGCGGATTTGATGGCAGGCTTCTTTGAGTACCCAACTGCCAATTTCGCTAATCAACCCAGTTTCTTCAGCAACGGGAATGAACTTAGACGGCGGAATAAAACCGCGAGTGGGATGATTCCAGCGGATGAGTGCTTCTAGCCCTGCGATTTTGCCAGAATCGAGCGCCACGATTGGCTGGTAGTTGAGGGAGAATTCTTGTTGGCTGATTGCCCGACGCAGATCGGTTTCAATTTGCAGGAGTTGCAGCGCTGTCCGGTGCATGGTGGTTTCAAACAGGCGATATTGAGCTTTGCCAGCGGCTTTGGCGTGATACATGGCGGTGTCAGCATCGCGCAGCAAGTGTTCGGGCTTATCATAGTCGGCTTTTCCCAGGGCAATCCCAATGCTGGCATTGATGAAAACCTGATGATCTTCCAAGGTGAAGGGTTCGATGAACGCCCCTAGGATTTGATTGGCAAATTGAATGGTGCTGTCTTTATCGATAATTTGGGTGAGTAGAATCGCAAATTCATCGCCGCCCAGTCGAGCTAGCGTGTCAACTTGCCGGAGATGCTGCTTCAGCCGTTGGGCGATCGCCACCAATAACTGATCGCCCACAAAATGACCTAAAGAATCGTTGACAATTTTGAAGCGATCGCAATCTAAAAACAACACTGCAAACTGCGACTCTGGCTGGTTTCTTAACTGGTTTAGGGCTTGCTCTAGGCGATCAATAAAAGCAGCACGATTTGCCAATTGGGTCAGCGAATCGCACAGCGCCATCTCTAGCAGCCGAGCATTGGCAATTTCAAGCTGCTGCGTTCGTTCAAGCACTCGGTCTTCTAGCTGAGCATTCAGCCGATGATTTTTTCGTTCTGCGGCTTGGATCGCCAATTGATGCTTGACTCGCGCCAGCACTTCCTCAAAGTGAAATGGCTTGGTCATATAATCTGCGCCACCCACTTTGAACGCTTTCACTTTATCAAAAGCATCATCCAAAGCACTCAGAAAAATGACTGGAATTTCTGCCGTGTGAGGCATTCCTTTTAAGTGACTGCACACCGCGTAGCCATCCATATCAGGCATCATGATATCCAGCAGAATCAAATCGGGCAATCGGGCTTGAACCGCAGTCAGCGCTAATTGACCATTGATCGCCTTGCGAACTTGATATCCTTCGCGGATTAGCATGGTTGAAAGGAAGCGCACATTCTCGGCGGTGTCATCTACAACGAGAATATCAATCGGTGGGGTATCGAAATGGTTGTGAGTCATGTAATTTTCGCTGGTTAAGTGCCCAAATCCTGCGCGAGTTGGATGAGATTCATGATCTGATCAAACCGAAAGTTGTTGACCAAGTTGGTGAGGGCGTGGATGAGTTGAGCGCGATCGCCAGGGATTTCTTCAATTAATTGCAGCGCCAGCATATCGCTGCCTTGAGCCGCTGAAGCGTAAAACTTTTCGAGCCATGCGTGAGACATGATGGCTAAAGACTCTGCATTTACGGGGCTGGATACAGATGAGATGGGCTGTCCGGGCGGCGATCGCGCCGCTTCATAAAGGTATTTCACTCCTAAATGATCCGCCATTTTAGCAAGCAATTCTTCTCGCTGAAACGGCTTGCGGACGAAATCATCGCAGCCGCTTTCGAGAATTTTTTGGCGTTGCTCTTCAAACACGCTGGCGGTGATGGCAATAATCACAGTGGATTGCCCAATTGGATCAGATTTTATTTGCTTAGTTGCTTCAAACCCACTCATCACCGGCATTTGCATATCCATCCAAATGATTTGGGGGTGCCAGTTTTGCCAAAGCGCGATCGCATCGTGTCCATTTTTTGCCTCTTGTATATCAAACCCAATCCCTTTCAGCAGCCGCACCAAAATCAATCGATTCGTCGGGTCATCATCCACAATCAACACACGATAGGGCGGCTGACCGGGTGCAAGTGCCACAGCCTGTTGATATTGAGTCGGTTTTTCCTTAACCTGGTCAGCGGCAATGGCGATCGCTGGAATCTCAAACCCAAACTCACTGCCTTGACCGGGTTGACTTGCCACCGTGATAGAGCCACCCATCAACTGCACAAACTTTTGGCTAATGGCTAAGCCTAAACCAGTGCCCTCTAAAAGTTTCGTTCCTGCTTCAGTTTGCCCAAACGGTTGAAATAAATCACCCATTTCTGCCGATGTCATTCCAATACCCGTATCACGCACTGTAAAGCTTAAGGAGCAAGGAGTGGATGCGGCGTTAGAAGTTAGATGGGCTGAATATTCGTCAGTCTCCATTCTCCATTCGTCATTTTTCAGTCCGACTCGCACATAAATACAGCCTGTAGAAGTGAATTTAATCGCATTACCCACCAAATTTATCAGCACTTGATTCAGCTTGTTTTGATCGGTGCGAATGTAGCGAGGCACTGCGCGATCGCGATCGCACACCAGTTGCAGCCCCTTCGATTGAGATTTCAGGTGAAATAGCGATGCCAGATCATCGAGAAGACGGTAGAGATCGAAGTTCGCTTCATTGAGCGTGATTCGCCCTGCTTCAATTTTGGACATTTCCAAAACGTTATTGATCAGCGCGAGTAAATGCTCACCGCTGCGGCTGATGATTTCAATATATTGGTGGTGTTCATCCAGCAGCGAGGGGTCTCGATTCATCAATTGAGTGAAACCCAAAATGGCATTGAGGGGAGTGCGGAGTTCATGACTCATGTTGGCTAAAAAGTCACTTTTTGCCAGGTTTGCAGTATCGGCGGCTTCTTTGGCAAGCTGAAGTTCGGTAGACTGTCGCTGGGTTTGGGCAAGCAGTTCTGCTTGCTGCACAGCAACTCCCAACTGAGAGCCAATTTGCAAAACGATTTTAGTTTTGGTAGAATCCCATTTGCGTGGAGCAGAGTTTTGGTAAGCAATCAGTGAACCCCATAGCTGATTGCCAGAGAAGATCGGCACGCTGAGATAGGCTTTTGCTTGAAATCCTTCTAATCGTTCTAGATCTTGCGATCGCAGTCCGGCTTGATAAATATCGGCAATGCAGTAATAGCTCACTCCTAGGGTGTCCGTGCTGTCGGTTGCGGCTTGCCAAGAGGGCACAAAATCTGGGTTGTTTGCGGCAGACTTTGACACCAGTGAAATCCATCCTTCTGCCACCGATTCTGCCACAATCTGCTCTTGACTCGTCTGCTCTTGACTGGCTGAGGTGGTGCGAAAAATTACTACGCGATCGCACTGCAAGGCTTGGCGCAATTCTTCAGTAGTGGCAGCAAAAATCCGCTCTAGCTTAAGAGTCTGGCGCATTCGCTGAATCACACGGGCGATCGTTCGTTCTCGTTCTGCACTTTTTCGCAGTTGATCTTCTGTTTCTTTACCTTTAGTAATATCAGTGACCAACCCATCCCAAATAATGCTGTTATCGGGCTGCAACTCAGGGCGGGCATTGCCTCGCAGCCACTTCGTTTGTTCATCCACCACAATCCGCCAGATAAAATCCCACGGCTGCAAAGTACGAGCAGATTCGATAATCGAGCGGTTTAAAGACGTAAGATCTTCTGCTTGAGTTAAATTCCAGCCAGCCTCAACATTGTGGATCAACGCTTCTGGCTCCTTGCCAAAGATATCGCGACAGCCCGGACTGACATATAAGAACGCGCTCTCGCCTGTGGGCTTGAGCACAAACTGATAAATCATGCCGGGCACGTTTTCCGCTAGGTTTTGATAGCGCGAGTTGCTGCTCTGGAGGGCATCCTCTGTTTGCTTTTGATCAGTAATGTCGCTCAATGTGCAGACAATCCGCTCCATCTCGCCATTGATCGCCAGATGCGGGTTCACATTAACCAAGAGCCAACGACAGCCAGAAAAATGGGGACAGATGACTCCCAAAACGCGATCGCGGATCGGCTGGCGCTGGGCGATCGCCTGTTGAATTGGAAACTCCGATGCCAGCAAGGGCTTTCCGTCTGCATCTAAAAATTTCCAGCCTGGATCGGTGGGTAGTTCAAATCGCTTCGCTGCGGCATTGATTCCTAGCAACTCTAGAGCGATCGGGTTGCACACCACAATTTCCGCCTCTCCATTCAATAGCAGCACTCCCACCTGCATCGTCTGCACCAATCGGCGAAATTTTTCTTCGCTTTTTTGCCATGCCTGCTGGTGCGTTTGGCGAATCAACAGAAACTGGAGGATTGCCACACTAAACAAAATTGCAATGCTAAAGCCAACCGCAAGTGAGGACGAGTTGAAAGCGCCGTCAAAAAAAGGCACGGTTTCTAGCGGATAAAGTGGGTCATCCATACATTGTGGTAGTGAAAAGATTTAGCAGCAACACCTACACTGAATGATCACTTGTAATGTCCGATGTCATACTTCATTAAAAGAATGCGGCAATTGGCAAGCAATCTGATGATAGTTCCATTCTTAAAATGCCCATAGCCGCAAACAATACTTCACTTGCAAAAGAAAAATAGACGCAATCAGACAGAAATTATAGATAATTTCTATTATGTAATTTGAGATTTGAGCAACCTAT
This sequence comes from Synechococcales cyanobacterium PMM_0083, assembly GCA_949127665.1. Classification (GTDB taxonomy): domain Bacteria; phylum Cyanobacteriota; class Cyanobacteriia; order Leptolyngbyales; family Leptolyngbyaceae; genus ULC077BIN1. The sequence continues at coordinate 3,198 of CASBQE010000313.1, read as the reverse complement.
GGCACAGCGCTACGTCCGTGTTCAAACAGGCGATGGGCAAATTCATTATGGGCTTCTACAGGTTGACCGTCAGGTTCGCACGTTAGATGCTCCTCCCTGGTTAGAGGGACAACCTACTGATCTTGACTTGGCTCCAGACCGCTATCAAATTCTTGCGCCTTGCCACCCATCCAAGGTGATAGCCGTAGGGAAAAACTATGTGAACCATGCAGCAGAAATGGGAACTCCTGTGCCGCAAGAGCCGCTCTTATTTCTCAAACCTTCAACCTCCGTAATCGCGTCGGAAGGGGCAATTCAGTATCCATTTCAGGCTGAGCGGGTGGATTATGAAGGAGAGTTGGCGCTGGTAATTGGCGATCGCTGCCTTAACTGCACCCCTGAAGAAGCTCACACCAAAATCTGGGGCTACACTATTGCGAATGATGTGACTGCACGAGATTTGCAAAAAAAAGACGGGCAGTGGACTCGTGCCAAAGGCTTTGATACTTTTTGTCCGTTAGGTCCGTGGATCGTCCGGGAAATTAACCCTAGCGCCCGTCTACAAACCTTTTTGAACGACAATCCCAACCCGGTTCAGTCTGCCCAAATTGATCAGATGGTGTTTTCGCCTGATGTGTTGGTGGCTTATATCAGTCAGGTGATGACGCTGCTGCCGGGAGATGTGGTGCTAACAGGTACGCCAGAAGGAGTTGGGGCAATGCAAATAGGCGATCGCGTTCGGGTGGCGATCGAAGGAATCGGGCACCTCGATAATTTCGTTATTGCTAGAGAAGTTCCAATCTCAAAGGAAGCGGAAATCCTTTAGTAACGCACCTGGCTATAGGCTGCTTCCGAAATCGTGGGAATTTCTGCATAGCGACCCAACGCCGATTGAATGATCGAGTAGCCAGCCGCTCCAACTGCTGCCAAAAACAGGGTGTTGAAAAGGGTCTGCGTCACAATGCTAGTCTCTGGAAAAATGGGCGCAAGCACTAACCGCCATACGATTGAAAATAGGCTCAGCACAATTCCAATCAGAATCGCCTGCATCACGTTGAAACGAACGAAGTGTGAAACCTTATCATTGCGGACTACCAGCATATACAGCGCAAAGAAAATAATTAGCGGCATGAATCCACCAAAGCCGTAGTAGATGCTTATCAGTGGCTGCAATGGTGTAAAAATCACAAGCAACAGTGGAGTTAGGAAAGAGCCTGAGCCAACAATAACCCCAACAACAACTCCAAAAACATCTAGCAGAGGTAACAGATAAGCTAGACAGGAGAAAATGCGATCGGAAGGGGAGACAGAACCGGGCAAAGACATAATTTATTTCTCCAATTTTAACAATGCTAATAAATTCTTGAATCTTGCCAAGGATAACGCAGACGCTTACGGAATGGCTATTGCTTGGATAGTCAGGTGGTAGTTCCTGTGGTTGCTGCACCCAAATATTTTTCTAGATGGGGTGAAAATACTTCGTAGATCAGGGTGAGTGGCTGTCCGTGATGCCAGAAGAGGTAATGCCGCCCCCAGAAAGGACCTGTTTGCCCAAAAGCCTGTTCTAACTCAGCGGAATGTCCATGATACACGCCCTGCACATCTCGGTAGAGTTCAGTTCGTAATCGAGCGAGGCTTGCCCAGATAGGCAGCGATCGATTTTGCAAATATTCATCTACATGACTTGCTTCCCACCAAGACGTTGCATAGGCAAGCCGCTGACCTGAAGCCGTTCGCAGCCAAACTTGACGGCGCAAACGTGGGCTAGGAAGCACCTGAATTTGACTGGGCGCTCCATCCGACTCTATGCCGATCGCCGACATATCAATCACATCCACTTCCGTCGGTTCGCCAGTCAAAAGCTGAAGATGCCGCGTGGGAGAGCCATCGCCCAACATCAACATCTGCCACGCTGGAGCCAACTGGCTGTGGGGCAATCCCCGTTGGATATCTGTTTCGGTTGCTTGCCAAAGTGGGGTTAGAGAATACCAAGTTGGCACCAGTAGGCTATCTAGGGGAGTAATCGTCGCAGTCAATTTCTTTACACAACTTAACCTCCTCTCAATCATAGCCCTTGACGAGTGACGAATGGCGAATGGCGAATGGCGAATGGCGAATGGCGAATGAAGAATGAAGAATACTGTGATTTGTTGAGAAGTGGGCAGAGAGAAAAGTTTCAGCGTTAAGATGCGATTTAGGCAAAACTCAAAACTTAGAACTCAAAACTCACCCTTCTTTTGCCCATGCTTTTTTTCTCCGCGATCGCTCGCTTCCTAACATCCTGCGTTCCCTCACCAAAAACGTCTCGTCGCATAGGCTGGGTGATTCTTTGTTTGCTAACGGCGCTTTTGGTTGCAGTGCCGGTGCTATCGCAGCAGCCTGTGACGCTGAAGCTGTTGATGAGCGCGCCTGATGTGCCACCCTGGACAAATTACCTGGTGAAGGAATTTGAGGCGCAAAATCCAGGAATTCGTCTGCAAGTGATCGAAGGACCCAACAACGTCAGTCTGCTGGAGGATCTCTACACCACAGCGTTTTTGCTCGGTGATTCTCCTTACGATCTGGTCAATATGGATATTGTCTGGACTCCTAAGTTTGCAGCGGCAGGTTGGCTGAAAGATTTGACCGATGAGTTTTCGGAGCAGGATTTGGCGGCTTTTTCGCCCTCTGCGATCGCAGGTGGACGCTACCAAAATCGGCTCTACCGCTTGCCGACTCGCAGCGATGCCGGGATGCTGTACTACCGCAAAGATTTACTGAAAGCGGCAAATTTTGAACCGCCCAAAACCTTTGAAGATGTAGAACGCATTTCTAAAGCGTTACAGCAGCAGAAAGCCATTCGGTGGGGCTACTTGTGGCAAGGCAAACAATATGAAGGTGCCGCTGCCATGTTTGTCGAGGTGCTGCAAGGCTTTGGTGGCTTCTGGGTCAACCCCGACACGCTGGAAGTCGGGCTAGATCAACCCGCAGCGATTCGTGCTGTCGAGTTTTTGCGAAACACCGTCAGTCAGGGCATTTCTCCCCCCGGCGTGACAACCTATGTAGAAGAAGATACGCGCCGCATTTTTCAAAATGGAGAAGCTGCTTTTCTTCGCAATTGGCCTTATGCTTGGTCTCTGTTCAACGCTGACAATTCCCCTGTAAAAGGTAAAGTGGGCATTATGCCAATGATTCCTGCCGCCGGACAGAGTGGCGGATCGTGTTTGGGCGGGTGGGGTT
>CASBQE010000312.1 GCA_949127665.1 Synechococcales cyanobacterium PMM_0083 | reverse complement strand
TGCGCTTTTCAGGAGCCGCCCCTGATTTTGCGGCTTTATGGTCAAGGGCGGGTCGTGCTACCTTGCGATTCTGATTGGCAAGCGCTTTACTCACTGTTTTCTCCTCTGCCCGGAGCGCGACAAATTATCGTGACAGAAGTTAACCAGGTGCAAACGTCTTGTGGCTTCGGCGTACCGCTGTATGAACTGCAAGACCCGCGAGCGCTGTTAGTAGACTGGGCAGCCAAAAAGGGAGAAGCCGGGTTGCAAGACTATCGCCAACAAAAAAATTCCGTCAGCCTAGATGGGTTGCCAACTCCCCTTGCCAGTCAGGGCGTTGATAAATAGGTCAACCGCGATCGCTTCACTGCCTCATACGGTTATTCCTGAAATCCAAGCGCTCTTCTGTTGTCAGTCGAGATCACAGACATTAGATTTAGTCACTACTTCAAATCCTTAATATGTCAGACGTTGCAACCTTTGAATTCCAAGCAAGTATAGATCTATACTCCATCCAGCAGGAAGTCGCAAAATACTGGACAGGTAATGGGCGGAATGTTGATGTCTATGTTGAAAATCCGGTTAGAACTTTTTGCGTTCTGGAATATTTTTATGGTCGGGTTGAAGAGCGGGAGATGCTATGCAAGGTCGCTAGTAGGCGCGGGTGTAAGTTTAGCTACCCATTAGCGAGACTGTTCTGCGAGGCTTTCAGCTTGCAGAACAGTCGGCGTATTTCCGCCCTCTTGTACTAGATACTTGCTGAAGGTGGCTAACGATAATTGCATCTATTACTACCCTTGCATAGATTTTGTTGGATTTCTCAATCCTAACAACTATCTCAATTTAAAGGAAGTAGATAACTATTAACTCATCGCAATCGATGTTGAAGATTTATTCCTGGATGCTTATCAACCAATGATGGGAGCAGGTTTAGTCGAGAAGTTCGTTATTAGGCTTCAGAAAAATTCTGAACAAATTGCTTTATGGAGTTCTTGAGAGTGATAGGAGTAGAAGCCAATCGACTAAACAGATATTAGTTTATGGGAGAAACTGCTTATCTATTTATTTTGGGAAAGCTACGTCTTCTGCCGTTATAACTACGATTATCAAAATGGTTGAATAATCGACAATTTACCAGCCAAAGGGGGTTGGGGCGATCGCACCTCTGAGTCGAGTGCATCACGCGATCGCCAACAGTGCAGGCGATCGCAGCCTCTAGAAAATCCACGGTAAAATCAAGGCAGCACCACGACGCATCCGCCATGACGACCAAAGAGCGACTGATTCAAGAGCTTGAACACGCCCCAGAGGAACTACTCGAAGCAGTCCTCAACTTTGTGATGACTAAAAAGGAAACCTCCCAGGGAACTACTGTCTCCGATTCGTCAGCAACACCCCAGCAGAACAATGAGCCTATAAATGGCATCCAAGCCTTGCTTGACCTGCTCGACTCAATGCCGCTCTCACCCGAAGACATCGCCTCCCTGCCTCACGATGGAGCCGAAAATCACGACCATTATCTCTACGGCGCACCTAAAAAATCGGCATGAGAATCGTTTTTGCCGATGCTTTCTACTGGATTGCGTTAATTAACCCAGGCGATGATTGGCATCTGGCTAGGCTACAGCCTCACCGACTGCATCTCAATGCAAACCATGCGGCAATTGGGCATCAGTGAGGTGCTGACCCATGACCATCACTTTACTCAAGAGGGATTTGTCATTCTACTGACTGATTGAAACCAGAATGAGAATACTGATGAATTGCTGAAGCGAGATCGCCTTTCTAAGCGCTGGTGTGAAACAGGATGACATCGCCTTCTTTGACAACGTATTCCTTGCCTTCACTGCGAACCAGTCCTTTTTCCTTCGCCGCTGGCTTAGAACCCGCAGCCACCAGATCATCGTAGGCAACGGTTTCAGCGCGGATGAAGCAGCGTTCAAAATCGGTGTGGATCACGCCAGCGGCTTGGGGTGCAACCATACCCGCGCTAATAGTCCAGGCGCGGGCTTCCTTGGGACCTACGGTGAAGTAGGTGCGAAGACCCAGCAGGTCATAGGTGGCACGAATCAGAGATTTCAGTCCGCCTTCTTGTACTCCTAAGGATTCTAGAAAATCGGCACGCTCGTCTTCTGGCAGTTCCACCAGTTCCGATTCCACCTGAGCAGATACGATCACGACTTGAGCATTTTCTTTGGCAGCGAGTTCTTTTACCTGTTCGACCCAAGCGTTTCCCGTTGCCAAGTCATCTTCCGAGACGTTGGCAGCGTAGATCACAGGTTTTTGGGTCAGCAATCCTAACGCTTTAATTGCGATCGCTTCTTCTTCGGTAAGGCTGACCTGACGAGCGGGTTTGCCATCGTTTAGCACGGGCATTAACTTTTCTAGGGCATCCACTTCAATCTGAAGTTCTTTGTTGCCACGAGCTTGTTTTTTGGCGCGATCGAGCCTTTTTTCAATCTGACCCAAATCTGCCAGTGCCAGTTCCAGGTTGATGATTTCGATATCGCGGATCGGGTCAATAGAGCCGGAAACGTGAATGATGTCATCGTCTTCAAAACAACGAACCACATGGGCGATCGCGTCCACTTCGCGAATATTCGCCAAAAACTGATTGCCCAATCCTTCACCCTTGCTGGCACCTTTGACCAGTCCGGCAATATCGACGAACTCGACCCGCGTGGGGATAATCTCGGCAGAGGCAGCGATTTTTGCCAAGATGGTTAGGCGTTCATCGGGCACTGCGACGATGCCCACGTTGGGTTCAATCGTGCAAAACGGAAAGTTGGCAGCTTGCGCCTTGGCATTGGCAACCAGGGCATTAAATAGAGTGGATTTTCCAACATTTGGCAACCCAACAATCCCGGCTTGAAGCATAACTCACCTAAGCGATCGCGCTAGTAGAACAGCCTCTAATTGTATCGGTTTGTGACAGGCGTTGGAGAATGGAAAAAACGCAAACTCTTGTCACAAATGAGCCGATTTTTTCTTAAACCAACGTTAAGCTAGTTGCCATCGTCCACGGAAAGGGTTCTTCCGATGCTCAATCTCCTCAGATCACCAGTTGTTTGTATTGGGTTGCTGACTGCGACTGGTTGGGCGATCGCGCCCCGGCTCATGGCTCAACCTTTTAGCGTCCCAATTCAAATCTCTTACAGCAAATTGGATGTCAACGCTATAGATTTGTACTATTCTGATTCAGTTGAAACAGGAGATTCGTCTGATTTGCAAGAAGCTGTAGACTCAGACACCGCCAGCGAGGAATCATCTGACGAGCCAACGAGTTTGCAATAGTGTTGCGGCAGGGTGTTTGGTAATGGCGATCTCGATGAGTCAGTCTCACTCTCAAGCAGAGATGCCGTTAGTTGAGGCGCTGCGTCAATGCGCCGATCGGCTCAATGCCCCGTTTTATACACCAGGACACAAGTGTGGACACAGCATTGCAGCGCCCTTGAAAGATTTGCTAGGGGAACAGGTTTTTCGGGCGGATTTGCCAGAACTACCCGAACTAGACAACTTGTTTGCGCCCGAAAGCGTGATTCTGGCAGCGCAGGAGCTAGCGGCGGCGGCATTTGGAGCCGATCGCACCTGGTTTTTAGCAAATGGTTCCACCAGCGGCGTAATTGCGGCGATTTTGGCGACCTGCAATCCGGGAGACTCGATTATCTTGCCGCGCACAGTGCATCAGTCTGCCATTTCTGGACTGATTTTGTCGGGCGCGGTGCCTGTGTTTCTCACTCCCGATTACGATGTGGCGCTGGATATCGCCCACTGCATTACGCCTGAAGCGGTGAAGCTTGCCTTAGCTAGCCAGCCCAATGCAAAAGCAGTGCTGATGGTGTCGCCGACTTACTACGGTGCCTGTGGAGATGTGAGCGCGATCGCCCAGATTGCCCACAGCTACAACATTCCCCTGATCGTTGATGAAGCCCACGGTGCCCACTTTGCGTTTCATCCCGATCTGCCGACCTCAGCCTTACAAGCGGGTGCCGATGTCGCGGTCCAGTCTACCCACAAAACCCTGTCTGCCCTGACTCAGGCGGGAATGGTGCATGTTCAGGGCAACTTTGTTGATCGCGATCGCCTCTCCAAATCCCTCGCCCTAGTGCAATCCACCAGTCCCAGCTATTTATTACTGGCTTCCCTGGATGCGGCTCGGTGGCAAATGGCAGATCAGGGAGGAGAACTGATGACTCACACCTTATATCTAGCGGAGAAAGCGCGATCGCAGATTAACCAGATTCCCAAACTGACAACGTTGAGCCACCACCACGCCACCACACCCGGATTTGTTGATTTAGACTCCACTCGCCTCACGGTCACGGTTGCTGGCTTGGGCATTGATGGCTTCACCGCCGACGA
>CASBQE010000311.1 GCA_949127665.1 Synechococcales cyanobacterium PMM_0083 | reverse complement strand
TGGTCGCTTGATTTTTTGGGTGAGATGCCCGTTACTGAAGCCCGTGCCTGGTTGGAGTCTTTGCCAGGAGTGGGACCCAAAACCAGTGCGGCTGTGTTGGCATTTAGTCGGCTGCGCGGTCGCGCCCTGCCTGTAGATAGTCACCATCATCGCGTTGCCATACGCTTAGGAATTTTGCCTGCAAAAGTGGATGTTGGCAAATCCCATGCCATTCTAGAAGCCTTACTCCCCGATGATTGGACAGCCCAACAGGTTTATGATCATCACGAGGTGTTGATGTTGCATGGGCAAAAGTGCTGTTACTACCGCAATCCTGATTGCGATCGCTGCCCTCTGTCTGATTTGTGCCCCTCTAATCGAGTGTCGTTACTAAGTAGGTGAGTTAGCCATGTCTCTAGATCGGACAGAGCCGCAAAATCGAGGAGTGCTTCACCTAGGGCTTCTATCACCTAGGGCTTCTAATTGAGGCAGGGACAACCCGTTGATTTACGATCGCATTTGACTCGACAGCATTCCTAACCGACGGGTAAGTTGACGGAGGATCAACGATCGCGGATTTTTGACGGAATGTTTTTAGTAGCTTCGTCAACAATTTCTAAGGCGCGAATGACCGCATAGTGCGTCCGCTTGTCTTGCTCGAAGGTGGCAAAATCCATACCCACGACGAATTGCATCGCGTCGTCTGCATAATTCACAATGTCTTGGAGGTAGTCTTGACTACTGCGAGACGGAGTCATAAGGGCAAGACCTCCTGGAGAATGCGTTCGCCGATTTTGGGCTTGAGTACACTTTTCTCGATTAAATCAACTTTGATTTACAGACAATCGCTCATACCGTTTTGAGTTTTGAGTTTTGAATTTTGAGTTCTAAGACAAAGAAGTATTGCCGTTTTCAGAAAGTCATTTGTCGCGTTTCCAATTTTAAATTGGTATCAGTTCATATTGCAGAGCGATGAACTGGCGCAGGGTCAAGGGGCGATGGTTAAACTCAATCTGGAAACCGTTAGCGATTACGCACAAGTGAATGCCGTCATAGCCGCCCAAGCCTGATAACAGATCGATCGTGCCGATCAATTTCTGGCGATCGCAATTCAGGCGATTCAGTGCAATCTAAAGAGTGTTATGTGTTGCTATCTTGGGCGACTGCCGTATCTATGACAGCTTCCAAATTTGGACAGATGGTGCGGGCTGCGATCGCGGCGGGTGGGTGATCTTGCCAGCCTGAGAGTACGCCCTGTAATTCCGATCGCAGCAGTTGTAACGCTTCGATTTGCTTGGTGACTTGCTGCACTTTTTTCTGAAGATTTTGCTTGACATCCTCACAAGGGAGTTGCACTTGGTCATGCACAGTCAGAATATCTTGAATCTCGCGCAAACTTAGACCCAAGGACTGCGATCGCTTGATAAACGCCAGCCTTTGTAAAACAGATGCTTCAAACAAGCGGTAATTAGCTTTTGAACGCCTGACCGTTGGCGTGAGCAAACCCTGCTCTTCGTCATAGCGAATTGTTTTGATTGGTACTTCGCTAAGGGCAGCAACTTCGCCAATTTGCAGTGCCTTTTCGGGTGCAAACGTTATCATTCTTCAAGCTCCTCGGTCACTTTTATCTTAGAGTCTCTAGCTTACTAGAGGGTTAAGAGGAGGTGCGGAGTGCAAAGGACAAAGTTCCAAATCCATTTGGTCTTCTTTAAAAACATAAAGACTATCCTAAAGGATGACTGCGGGTTTAACGCAATCCTTATAAGATCCGCCTTATGACGCACTAATACGCCAAAAATCACCTTTCTATTGAGGTAAACGCATGGATTCTACGCAGCAGAATGTTCAGCCTGTCCCACCGTTTAATAACAGAAATGAGGAGACTCCAGCGATCGGAGGTGGTTTGCCAGTCATTGAATACTGGGCGGAACATACCCTTTCAACCGAAGGTCCCAAACTTTGGAAAACGCTGCTGCATAAGAGTGCTTGTCTGTCCTGCTCTTGGGGAACGGGTGGGCAAAAAGGCGGCTTTACCAACGAAGAAGGTGAAAAACTCCAGCGCTGCATGAAGAGCGTGGAAGCTATTTCGGCAGAGATCAAGCCGTCTGTCCCAATGCAGGTGTTTGAGCAACGCAGTGTAGATCAGCTTCAGCGGTTGACTTCTATGGAAGCGGATCAATTGGGGCGTTTAGGGTATCCGATGATTTTGCGCGAAAAAACATCTTACTATGAACGAATTTCGTGGGAAGAAATCTATCAAATAGCCGAAGCAGCGTTCCGCAAGTCGCCTGAGCGCGTAGCATCCTACAGTTCGGGGCGTTCCTCTAATGAGGCGGCGTTCTTGCTCCAACTGATGATGCGGACTTTAGGCTCTAATAATTTGGCAGACTGTTCTGACCTGTGCCATGCGCCTTCGACGACAGGGTTGAATAAGATGTTTGGCACTCGCACTTCAATTGTTAGTCTAGAGAATCTGAAAAAGGCTGATTGTGTGGTGCTAGCGGGTTCAAATCCGTCTTATAATCAGCCGCGCTTGATGAATGAGTTGATTAAGTTGCGCGATCGCGGCGGCAAAGTGATTGTGATTAATCCAATCATGGAAATTGGCTTAGTCAAGTTTGGCTCTCCAGCGTTTCCAGTCAAATCATTAGTCCCTGGTTCCGAGATCGCATCTTTATATCTACAGCCCATTCCCGGTAGCGATACCGCGCTGTTTGTGGGCATTCAAAAGTCTTTGATCGAGCAAGGATTCGCTCAAGAAAATTATCTCCGCAACTATACAGAAGGTTGGGAAGCAGTAGTTGAGCAGGCAAGATCAACTACTTGGGAGACGATCACGACAACCTGTGGGGTGTCTCAACTAGAGATTGAGGCAGCGGCAACCATCATCGGCACTTCTAAAGGCGTTGTCTTTGGCTGGGCGATGGGCATTACGCAGCAGAAAAACAGTGTGGACAACGTTTATAGCATTGCAAATACGGCTCTGCTATCTGGCAATGTGGGCAAGGAAGGCGCAGGCGTGATGCCTGTGCGCGGACATTCCAACGTGCAGGGGTTTGGATCGATGGGGGTGACGGTGGATCTCAAAAAAGAGATTCAGGCATCGTTAGAGACGCTATTGGGACGATCGCTCAGTTCAGTGAAGGGTTACAATACGCGATCGCTAATCGAAGCAGCGGATGTCGGCAAAGTAGATACACTCATTTGTTTAGGCGGCAACTTGTATGGGGCAAACCCAGACTCAACTCAAGCGAAACGAGCCTTGGGCAATATCGAAACCATCATCTACGTGGCGACAAAGCCGAACCTAGGGCATTTTCACGGATTGGCAAAGGTCAACACGATTGTGATTCCAGTCCTCAATCGATTTGAGAATCCTCATAAAACAACGGTTGAATCGGGCAACAATTTTGTTCGATTCAATGATCCGGGTGAAACCCATATCAAAGATGCTGATTTGATTCCTGAAGTGATGTTTCTAACCGAACTGGCACATCGGATTCATGGCAATGATCCGGTTGATTGGCGCAGGTTGCAAGATACAAAGTATGTGCGACAACTGATTGCTCAAACGATTCCTGGCTTTGAAAAGATGGCGGCGATCGATGAAACAAACGAAGAATTTACCATTGGTGGACGGATCATTACAGAGCCGCACTTTCCAACACCTTCCGGCAAAGCAACGATGTTCACAACTCCCTTGCCAATCCTGTCTTTGCCAGAACTAAAGGATTTTGGAGTACCTGAATCTACTCAGGGAATCGTGCTGGCTCTGATGACAGGACGCAGCTATTCTCAACACAATACAGTGGTTTACAAGATTGATGACAAGTATCGCGGGATGCCTCATCGCAACTGCATTTTGATGAACCCAGCCGATGCAGAACAAGCTGGATTGCAGGCACATCAGCGGGTTACGGTGCAAGGCAATGTGGGCAAACTAGAGCAGGTTGAAGTGATTTATGGGTCGATTCGTCAAGGATCGGCGTTGATGTTCTATCCTGAAGTCAATGTGATTTTCCACCCAGAAATAGAGACGCGATCGGGCACTCCAGCCTACAAACGGGTGCCTGTTTTAGTTCACGCATAAGTGAATTGTAATGATTGAATCATTACACTGGCGATCGCCTTGCAAAATCTCTTGTCTAACATAGTTCACAGCTACCGCTAGCCAAACGCCTGAGACGGCTGACTAATCAAAAAATCACGCCTTCAGATAGAGAAAGCTTTGCAGATTTTCCCGTATAACAATACAAAGAGCATCTGTAAAGCGACTGCAAAAGTCATGCCTGAATGTCTTTCAGCGCTTATTTGAAGCACTTGGTATAAATTGTTCGTATTGTTTTTCTGGAGTTTAATCAAGCTATGTCATACACTGATCGACCCATCGACCAAACCGTAAACCGCCCCATTGATTACATGGCTGAACGCCCTTCTACGCTTGCTACGACCGAGTATCACGATCGCGTCCGTTGGGGTCCCATTCTCGCCGGATTAGTGATCGCCCTCAGTACTCAATTGGTTTTGAGTGCTTTGGGTGCCGCGATTGGGCTGACGGGGATTGCGGGTTCAGATGCACCCCGCTCTAATGCAGACAATGTTGGTGCTGCTGTAGGAATTTGGTCAATTATCAGTCTATTCATTTCGCTTTTTATTGGCGGATGGGTTACTACTCGTTCTTGCGGAGCAATGAACAAGAACACAGCGTTGCTAAACGGCGCTATTTTATGGGCAACAACCCTAGCGATTAGCGCTTGGTTACTCTCTAGTGGCGTTTCGGGTGCTTTTGGTGTGGTCGCTTCTAATGCTGGATCAATCATCAATCAAGCCCAACAAAGCGGCGTAGGAGTTCCAAATCCAAACACTGCAAATATTCCAAATGTCACCGCTCAACAAGCGAACGAGATTGCCGGCAATGGCGCAAAGTTTGGCTGGTCATTCGTTCTCGGTTCTCTATTAGGTCTGGTTGCTGCTATGTTAGGTGCTTCTTCAGGTGCTCGTCGTCCTCGCACTACTACTACAGTTCAGCCCTAGGAGTTGCGATCGCGTAATTCAACTCCTCAATCTTGTGTTGATATATATCGTTCGTTTTGAGCATTTGCAAAGAAACGGACGATATTCCTTGATTAAATAGCGTCATTTAATAACAATTGCACTCTGTCCTATTGCACCCCACTTTTTAACAGCAAAATATCTCTGTCGATAGAGGAGCATTTATGTGTGCTTCGTTACACTGTAATCAATTGAGTTGCGTATTCA
>CASBQE010000310.1 GCA_949127665.1 Synechococcales cyanobacterium PMM_0083 | reverse complement strand
TGAGGACGGCAGTAGCCTTGAAGGGTGGCGAGTTCTGCTAAGCCACACAGCCCATCGGCGGCGGCGACTGCTTTTGCCACGGTGCGGATTAGCTCGACGTGGGTGCCGACCTCTAAACGTAACTCGGCGAAAATCTCATATTCCAGTCGATTCAGTTCATCCCGTGCGGCGAAAATCCGGCTTTCCCGGTCTTTGAGTTCCACGGTAATGTAGCGTTCTTCGTTGGTTAGGGTTTGTTTGCGCTGATAGTCGTCTGGGGTTTGAGTGGCTTTGGCGCGAGAAATGCTGATGTAGTAGCCAAAGGTCTTGCTGTAGCCAACTTTGAGGGTAGAAATTCCGGTGCGATCGCGCTCGGTCGCCTCCAAATCGCGAATCCAGGTTTGGTCATCTTCCACTTGTTGCCGCAGTTCATCCAGTTTGACGTTGACGCTAGGACGGATCAGGTTGCCTTCGGTGAGGGTAAGCGGCGGATTTTCGGTCAGGTGCGATCGCAGATGTCGTCCCAAGGCTTCTAGCTGGGGCGGAACGGATTGTAAATCCTTTAAATAGGGAGATTCCGCCTTGGCAACTACCATCGCCAAATCGGGCAGCCTGCCGAAGGAGTCTGCTAATGCGGTTAAATCTCGTGCATTGGCGGTGCCCGATCCGGCTCGACCTGCCAATCGTTCTAAGTCATAAATTTGCTTCAACACCTTCTGCACGGTTTGCCGTAAAGCACTGTTGTTGACCAGTTCTGCGATCGAGTCTTGCCGCGCCTGAATCTCTTCTAGCTTGAGTAGGGGTTGCAGCAGCCAGCGTCGTAGCGATCGACTGCCCATTGCTGTTACGGTGCGATCGAGTGCCCAGAGTAATGATCCGTGAAAGGTGCAATCTCGTGATGTTTGCGTGATCTCCAGATTACGTCGCGTTTGATGGTCAATGGTCAAGAACTCGGTCAGCGTGTAAGTACACAACGGCTGTAGCGGAACCTGTTGGCGTGTGAAATGCGGCGTGCGTGTGGAGCGTTTTTCCGGCTCCCCAACGCCTCGTTCTGAAGTGGATTCCAAATATTCCAGCAAACCGCCTGCGGCTCGGATTGCCAAAGGGAGATGATCGCAGCCCATGCCTTCCAGAGATCGCAGCTTAAACCGTTGCAATAACCGATAACGTGCCTCAGACAGCACAAACGAGGATTGCGATCGCAGCGTATAGCAAAACTGAGTGGGCAAACAATCGGGTAGCTGCTCAGAACGCTCTCCCGGACGCAGTAAACTCACCAAATCGGGGGCATTCGTAGGCACGAGGACTTCGGCAGGCTGGAGCCTCAAAAGCTCCTGATTGAGTTGATCCAAAGCTTCCGACTGGGTGGTCAAAAACTCGCCCGTGGAAACATCTGCATAGGCTAAGCCCCAATAATTTCCGGTGATCACCACTGCCGCCAAAAAATTGTTGCGCCGAGCATTCAGCATTCCCTCTTCCAGCACAGTGCCGGGAGTAATTACCCGCGTCACTTCCCGCTGAACCAACCGCCCCTGCGCTTCGGCAGCATCTTCAGTTTGGTCGCAGACTGCCACAGAAAAGCCCTTTTCCACCAGTTGGGCACAGTAGCGATCGAGGGCATGGTGAGGAATGCCAGCCAGTGGCACCTGCCCAATGTCTTCGCCCGCGTGTTTGGCGGTTAGCACCAGTTCTAAGGCACGGGCGATCGCGATCGCGTCCTGAAAAAACGTCTCATAAAAATCGCCAATCCGATATAGCAGCAGCGCGTGGGGATACTGATCTTTAACCTCCACATAATGCCGCATCATCGGCGTGAGCGCCTCTCGATTGACATCCCGATGGTTGGCATATCGCACCTGATACTTGACCAACCGTTCCGGTAGCCCTTCTGTAAGCTGAGTTAAGTCAGCAGCCGCATCCGTCATGGATCACCCATAGTGCATAGTTTTAGTGACTCTAACCCAAGCCCCATTCGAGCGAAGAGTTAAGTCGTCGGATCGGATGCCTGAGCCTTCGCTTGGAGCGCATACACTCGAAATCTCTCCATATCGGCATGGAGGGTGGATTCTACAATTCGCCCGACAAACAGATTATCCATCAATTGCAGCAAAAAACCAGGCGCAGAATAGGCAACGGTTAATTTGACAATGCTGCCTTGCTCACCGCGATCGTAGAAGCGAATTGCGCCCCGATTAGGCAACCCATCCACCGATTCCCACTGAATGATTTGATGATGCTCTAACTTGGTAATCCGAGACAGCCAGGTAAAATCTAACCCGCCCGTTGCCAGCTTCCAGCGAGATAAATCTTTATCTTCTTCTAAAATTTTTACCGTCTCGATCCATTTCATCCACTGAGGCATCTGCTCCAAATCAGACCACAAACTCCACACGAGATTAATCGATGCATCAACTTCAATTTGAACCGAATGTTCCAGCCAGTTGGACATATCAATACCTAAACAGCCCCTCTCCCTTTACCTTATAACCTGTTGGCTCCAAAATAGCTTGAGCGGCTTGCATTCCAGAAATAGTCGCGCCTTCCATGCTGTCGATGTAGTCTTGAGCGGTGTAGCTGCCTGCCAGGAAAAAGTTGGCGATCGGGGTTTTTTGGGAAGGACGATAGGGGTCCATGCCGGGTTGTTCGCGGTAAAGGGATTGCGCCAATTTGACGACTCCATACCAGGTCATGGTCAGGTCGCGGGAAGACGGGAACAGGTCGTGAAGCTGCTTGAGGGCGTGTTGAGCGATCGCCTCATTGCTCATTTTAATAAACGGGTCGCCCGGAGTCAGCACCATTTGCATTAGGGAACCCTGTCCCTCACGGTAATAGTCTTTGGGGCTGGTCAGCGCCAGATCAGCAAAGCAAGAAAAGTCGGCATCCGCACTATAGAGCAGATTATCCATTCCGGCAGCATGGTCAACCTGTTGGCGCTGCTCAGCATCCTGCATTTCGGTGACCCAGCCATCAAACCGGAGTTGTACGGTGACCACGGGCACGGCTTCAAGCTGGTAGATGTTGTCAAATTCCTGCCATTTACGCCACTCCGGCGGCAGCAAGCGCTGAATACCCGGAACATCACAAGCAGCTAGGTAAACATCGGCGGTAATCGTTGCTTCGTCGTCTCCGTTTGCCGTGACAATCCCGGTGACCGTGGTTTCGCCGCCGACTTCTTCAAACAGAATGCGCCGAGTTTGGCGACGGGTATGAAGCTTTGTGCCCCGTGCTTCCAGGTAATCAATCAAGGGCTGATGCAGATATTCAGCGGGGGAGCCTGCCAGCAGATTGAGGCGAGAAGCTTCGGTTTTCGTGGCAAACATCAGAAAGATGGTGAGCATACAGCGGGCAGAGATGTTTTCGGTGTCAATGAAGCCAAGGGCAAGGGCGATCGGGTTCCACAGGCGCTTGAGACCATTTTGAGAGCCGCCGTGGCTGCGAAACCAATCGGCAAAGCTGATACCGTCTAGCGCCCGAATCCATTTCATGGCGACATCGTAGCTGATGAGTCCGGGAACGACGGGGCTAGTGCCGAGGGCGATCGCGGTTTGCAGCTTATCCTGCACGGTTAGTTGATTCGTCGTGAAGAATGCTTTTAACCCGTGGAATGGCGCACCCAGCAAAAAGCGAAAATCTAAGGTGCCAATTTGCCCACCGCGATTGATGAACGTATGAACGTGATCTTTCGGCAACAGATTGTCAAACGCGCCGACCCGTTTCATCAAATTAAATAGGTTGGCGTAGTTGTTAAAAAATACGTGCAGCCCCATCTCAACGTGGTTGCCGTCTGCATCGACCCAACTGCCCACCTTGCCGCCAATGAAGGATCGCGCCTCAAATAATTCAACCTCATGCCCAGCATCAGTCAGTTCTACGGCTGCTGCCAATCCGGCTAGTCCTGCACCAACGATCGCAACTCGCATTCTGTTCTTCTTCAAGTTCAAATAAAAAGACGTTGGAGATAAACGAGAGATTAAATCTCTTCACCCATCCAACAATTTACATATTTTAATAGAATCAGAACCTATTAAGCAGGTTTGACTAACTTTCTAGCCAGTCAAAAATTTGTTCTAGCTCTTCTAACGACACTAATCCGTATTGCCACAAAATCATGGGCAACGGTCCGGGATCTTGCTCACAGTGCCGCAGGGCGATCGCGATCGCGTTTGTGGAAAGCTTCAGCTTTTCTTCGAGAAAGTGAATCAGTTGAGAGTTGCCATAATTGGCTTTTACGATTGAACCTTGCACTGTTTTATTAGAGACACTAGGTAGGTTAAGCAGGGATATTCTGAGAATGGAATCTGTTTTCTGCCGCTGATCTGATCTCAAGGAAAATTAATCTCAAGAAAACAGAATCGGGCTTATGTTAGGCGATCGCCTAATGCCAGACTTCATCCGGTCGATTCGTTCAACTGGATGAGCGAACGCTAAGCAACATCACTTTATTGGTATACGTCTACTGTTAAACCACATTTATTCAAATTTGACATTAAAGTTTGATTGCAAAATTCGCTTTCACTCAAGTATTTTTTGCAAATAGCGTCAGATTGGCTTCATTTTCAGATAAACGCTATCTATAGCGTAGAGCTATGGTCTAAAAAATATTTAAGTTGAATCAGAAGCGACAAGTGCCCTAAAACAAAGTTCAAAAATATTTATGACTTTGCTCCCTAGAGAAACAAACCGCAAATTCCGAATCGACAATTATTTTTTACGATTTCTTCTTTTGAGGAACTCCGCTAAGTCTTAGAACATCGGCAAAATTAGCGCAGTAGAGCGGCAAGTTAAAGGTTGCAGGATTAACTGGGTTTGTGTGGACAAAATGACGATATTTCATCGCAAACCGATCCCACGGTGCTATTTCAATCCGAAAAAGACCAAAAATAATATCCAGAAGCTTCTGGGTTAAGGGAATACGGAAATAGAGCCGCTTGTTGAGATAAGTGCAAGCTTGCGCGATCGCTTGATCCGCTGTGATCGCCGGATTGCCCAACACCAAATTGTGACAGTCTTCTTCTGCTAAAGGGTTGTCCACCAAGTATCGAACGACTTGAGCCACATCTTTAGAGTGAATATAGTGAAAACTGCCATCAATGCTAAAAAAGCGAATCAGATTGATCCATTTAGATTCTTGAGAAATGCCACCAGAAATATGTGACCATGGCTTTCCGGCTTCTCCGCCAAGTAGCAAAGTGGGAAACAACGTAATGATGTTGGGTGCAATGGCTAATTTTGAAAACTGCTGAAAGCAATTGTATTTAGAGCGAACGTAGTCTGTGCCAATTTCGCCCGCTTCCTTCAATGGCTGATTGTTTCGATTAAGAATACTTGCCGTGGAAAAGTAGAGAACCTGACGGCAAACTTCTGGATCTAGCAAGTTGAGCAGTCGAATGGTTTTGACCACGTTGATGTCAAATACTTCCTCAGCACCACCCCACGATGTGGCAATTAAAATCGCGCAGTCCATCGTTTTGAGCAAATCAGTAAATTGCTCAATCTCTCGCATATTTCCTTCCAGAACTGTAATTCCTGGACGGCTATTGTAGTCAAGCTTCAACTTATCTAAGTTGCGGACGAGCAAAAATAGATCGTGATTGGTTTCTTGAATTAAAGCTTCGACTATGTAGTGACCAATGCAGCCACTTGCACCAGTCACAAAAATTCGTTTGGAGGTCATCGGGGCTTTAAGGTGGGTATCAAACTATGTTCGGGTAGCCAGCAATTGGTCGGCTTGTTTTGCTGTTTCAAAGAAAAAGGCAGCATTCTCTTCGGGCGTGTTTGGCAGAATGCCATGCCCCAAGTTGAGAATATGTTTTGAACGACCTGCCTTTTGAATGGTATCTAAAATGCGATCGCGAATAAAATCTTTTGAGCCAAACAAAGCACAGGGGTCTATGTTACCTTGCACGCCCATGTCTGCGCCCAGCCGTTGACGGGCTTCCGCCATGTCTACTGTCCAGTCAACGCTGACAATATCCACGCCCGATTGCCCCATGCGCTCCAGCACTCCAGCACTGCCACTGATATACAGAATCAGGGGTGTATCGGGGTGAGTTGCCTTGACCTGCTGCACAATGCGCTGCTGATAGGGTAAGGCGAAGACATCATAATCTTGAGGAGTCAACTGCCCCGCCCACGAGTCAAACAACTGCACGATTTGAGCGCCTGAATCAATTTGATAGCGCACATAGGTCGCGATCGCGTCGGATAATTTGCCCAACAATTCGTGCAAAATCGCTGGCTCAGTAAATGCCATTCGTTTGATCGTGGAGTAATCCTTGGAGCTTTTGCCTTCGATCGCGTAGGCAGCCAACGTCCACGGAGAGCCGACAAACCCTAACACGGTGGCGCGATCGCCCACTTCTTGCCGCAAGGCTTTGAGAGTTTTCCCGACAAAGGATAGAGACTCTTCAGGCTGCAACGGATGCAGTTGGCGAATTTGCTCAAGGGTGCGAATCGGCGGATCGATGACCGGACCCCGACTTTCGATAATGTCAAAGGGGATGCCAATGCCGGGTAGCGGAGTCAGAATATCGGAAAACATGATCACGCCATCGGGCTGGAATGCTCGAAAAGGCTGAAGCGAAATCTCGATCGCTAATTCTGGCTTCTCAGAGCGATCGCGAAATGCAGGGTAGCGATCGCGCAGATCCCGATAGACTTTCATATACCGCCCTGCTTGGCGCATCATCCAAACAGGAGGTCGCTCCAATATTTCACCACGAGCGGCTCTCAACAAATAAGGCACCTGGGCAGACCCGGTCATTTAACTACTGTCCTACTGGTTTTTAAGGGCATCCGATAGCTTACCACTCCAAGAAGAGCGTTTTACTGGACTGAGTAAAGGATTTTTTGAAGAGCCTTATTTGACAACGCAAATGCCGCCGATTGTCACTGTGCAGTTCACTGGCTTCGTTGCCGCATCCAGATTGCCCGTATTGGAATTATAGGTATATTCTCCAGCCGTCAGAAAGCGCGTAGGAGTCGCACAGTATTGATAAATCTGATTCGCTTCTGGAAAATTGACCACCACATAAGAACTGCGGCTAGCAGGGCAATTATCCAACACGGTCAACCCGTAGTCTCTCTGCAACTGTTGCCGTCTAGAATCAGTGGGCAGTTGAGTTGCGGGCGGGACGATGGGTGGTTGAGTCGGTGGCGGTGGAGTGACACCCGTGGAAGCCGTACTGAGCGGAGTTAAAGTATCGGTGCTTGAGTTGTAGCGATAGTTTCCGGCTTGGACGTAACGGCTAGGAGTCGCGCAGTAAGTGTAATCTCTGCCATCTTGAGGTTCGGTCATAGTGATTTGAGCAACCGGCGTACCCGAAGTCGGGCAGCGCTCTAACACCGTCACCTGAAGTTGTCTGGCAATCAGATCGCGGCGAGCATCCACCATTTTGATACTTTTGGATGCGTCTTCATACAAATAAATACCCGCCTCAATATCGCGGGTGCAGCGTTCCTCTGTGCCAATCCTGATTTTGGCAACGTTAGGAACGCCACAGCCGATAGAGCGTAGCCGTAGGGTATTTCGCATAATTTGGTCGGCTGGCAAAACCGCCGCGACAGGCGCACTCAGCCCGTCGATCGCCACAGTATAGCGCCCCAAGGAATTATTGCGCGCCAGCACCAATAGCTTATAAGTACCAGGTCGAACAATTTGATATTTAAAGAAGCCAGGATTTTCGCTGTAGCTAACCTGCCGACCCATCGGGTCTATCAGCGCGATCGCAGGGCGTAATGCACTCCCATCTTCTGCGGTGACTGCCACTTCAAGGCTATCGCCCCGTCTAGCAGTGAAAGTATATTCATCACCCCGGGCAGTTTGAGTCACCAGCCCTGGTCTAGACAAGTTTCTAAATTGATAGGCGCGCGAATTGGAGCGAATGAACCCATTAACCGTTTGCCCATCAGAAATCGGCACACTTTCTGCAAAATTTGCGATCGCACCAACCATCACAACTACCACAGCAGTGGTGGCTGCAAGCTTGCCAAGCACCTGACGAATAATCATATATGTTCCCGTATTTAAGGTGAGATGAATCTAAGGTGAGAGCAAAAACATACCTGTTCGTCATATACGACAGATTAGTTTTCAAAACTATAGGCGACATTAATATTCAGCCCCTTAGCATCTGTTCCTTATTGTTGAGTGTCACATTCAGAAACAGCAACATCCTTGAGACAGATATACGAACGTTAGTTAGTAAGCACCGTTATCTTTAGGAAAAACCACAACCCCCACTGTTTTCACAATGATCCAAAAATCCATTAAAAAGTGACGCGAATTGGCATAGTACACATCGATTTGGACGCGGCGAGGATAGGGAATATTATTGCGCCCAGACACTTGCCAAAGCCCAGTTGCACCGGGGCGAATAGTCAGCACACGGTCAATATACTCGCCATAGCTAGGTAGCTCTTCGACAACCAAGGGACGAGGACCCACGACGCTCATATCGCCCTTGAGAACATTCCAAAACTGCGGGAACTCATCTAGGCTGGTAATCCGCAGGAACTTGCCGATCCAAGTGATTCGGGGATCACGCTTAAGTTTGAAAGTATCTTGAAATTCTTGACGCATACCGGGAGAGGTTTGCATGATGTCATGCAGTGCCTCATCGGCATTTTTAATCATTGTTCTAAATTTGTAGCAATTAAAATGCTTGTAGTTCTTCCCAATCCGCTCTTGAACATAAAAGACAGGACCTGGAGAACTTAGGGCAACTGCCAATATGAGCAGAAGATATAGCGGGGAAAAAACGATCAGAAACGTTAACGAAAAACAAATATCAAAGATCCGTTTTGCAGTATCGCCATTCAAGGAATCCCAAAAAAACGGTAGAATACCGCGTTTTAGGATTGCTCGAAGCGACCTACGGGGAACGAGTTGACTTTCAGCAGTCATTTTACTCCTTGCACATCCACACCACACACACAATCCTGATTGTAAAGCCACTGACCTCTTATTACGCTCTGTTTTAATGTAATTCAGTGAAAATCTTGTCTAACCCGCAAACTTTTGGCTACTTGAATGTCTAGTTTGTGTCTGGAAATCTTGATAACAGTGTTCGATGAAGCTGAGGTAACGCTGTTGAAAAAGTTCTGTGCTGAAGGAGAGCGCATGAGCGCGCAGCACTTCTGGATTAAAGCGATCGCGGTATTGCTCGAAGGTTTGAACTGCTGCCATCAAATCCGCCTCCGTTTGGGTAGGGAAGAGAACGCCAGTCCCATTCTCAGGATGGTGTCGGATATCCCGGACTGTTTCTAGAGTGCCTCCTAGCCCCAGCGCGATCACTGGAGTTCCACAGGCTTGAGCTTCCACGGGGGCAATGCCAAAGTCTTCGTGAGCAGCATAGACAAAGGCGGTCGCTTCTGCCATGTAGCGATCGACGACCTCGTTGGGCTGCCAGCCGAGAATTTTGACGTTAGGCTTGGCTAACTGACGCAAAGATTCTAATTCGGTTCCATCGCCAATCACCACGAGCGATCGCCCTAGTTGGTTAAATGCCTTGACAATCAGCGAGATTTTTTTATAGCCCACCAACCGCGATACCGTCAGGTAAAAATCTTGCTTTTGCGATTGAAATTGGAAGCGATCGGTATTCACAGGCGGATAAATCACTTGCGCAGCACGACGATAGCACCGCCAAATTCGCCGCGCCGTAGTTTGAGAATTGGCAATAAAATAATCAACTCGATTTGCCGAAACCACATCCCACTGGCGCAGCCGATGCAGCAAATAGCGCGTGAACATACCAGGGATGCCATGCCCTAGCTGGCTACTTTGTAGGTATTCAAGCGTTAAATCCCAGGCGTAGCGCATGGGCGCATGGCAATAACATACATGGAGTTGATGGGCACCCGTCAGCACACCCTTGGCGACAGCATGAGAGGAAGACAAAATAATGTCGTAATCGCGGACATCTAGCTGCTCGATCGCCAAAGGCAACAGCGGCAAATATTTCTGCACTCCGTTTCGCGCCAACGGAAAATTTTGTAGAAACGTCGTGCCAATCGATCGCCCAAATAGGTAGCTATCGGGGTTTGTCGATTCAAAATCAATCAGCGCATAAAGATCGGCATTGAGCGATCGCAAAATTTCCTGAACCACCAACTCCGAGCCGCCTGTGGCTTTGGGACTCAGCCATTCATGCACCAGCGCCACCTTCAAATTTTCTAAAGCAGCATGATTGCCCAACACGGTATTCAAAATGCCAACGCTTCCCTACACACTCAATAGCCCAATCGAAAAATAATGCTGGATCTTAAAAGCACTCCCGCAATGTTGAGCATGATACCGCTTTAGCTACAGGCGATCGCAGGATAATGGTCGGCTTCTGGAATGGCACTAAAGAAAAAAGACCGAGCTTTCGCTGGTCTTTTATGATATCTACGTTGTTCTCTTCCATGAAGGAAACCGCTCCGCGTTCCCAAACTTGCAGCAGGCTTCTAAAGATTATTAATCCCCCATTAGGGAGATTGTAACAACAAACACAAACACTTCTTCAACAAAAGTTCATAAAGATGAGCCTCTTGATCATTCCTTCGAGCTTCGTTCAACAACTGCGGGTAACCGTTTGAGGATTCGCTGCGGTTGCCCCCATAAAACGCGCTCGTGTTTATAAACCGTCATTCCTGGTTTAGCCCCTTTCGGTTTATAAACGTGCTTTGGCTCGGTGTAAATCACAGGCACCTGTTCACTTTGTCGAGCTTGGCTATAGTAGGCAGCTAGGTCTGCGGCTAACTCCAAGTCATTGGTCTCTGGCGTATCTCCTGGATTTAGCCTGAGCAACACATGACTACCAGGAATTTCTTGAGTGTGAAACCAAAGATCATAGTCAGTGGCAGTGCGAAAGGTGAGGATGTCGTTTTGGCGATTGTTACGTCCTACCAAAATCTCTAAACCGCTGGAAGTGTTGTAGCGACGGGGCTGACTAGCAGACTCATCGGGTGTTGAAAGGGTGGTTTGATGCGCTGGACTTGGCAGATATCCTTGTTGAATTAACTCTTCGCGAATTTCTTCTAAAGCGCTCAAATCATCCTGAGATTCATAGTGAGATAGCTCAATCAACGCGGCTTCCACCTGTTCTAGGTAATGAAGCTCAGTGTTGACAATGGCTAGCAAGGGGTCGATCGCGTTTCGTGCCCGTTTCAATTTTTGATGTTGTTTATACAATGCCTGAGCATTTTGAACCGCATTTCGTTCAGGATTAAGCGCGATCGTAATCGGCTTCTCAGTCACAAAATCGGGCAGAGTCATCGCTTTCATCCCCGGTTCCCAGTGGTGGGAATGCGCCATCAATAAATCTGCCTGCTCTCGCTGGCGATCGGCACCATCAGATTGGTCGAGTCGGGTTTGAAAGGTCGCCGCTTTCAGCCGCAGCTTTGATAGCAGATTACTGAGTTTTTGAGTAAGTTGGTGGCGCAACTGGACAAATTCTTGCTGATTGAGTTGGTCACTGTAGTAGCGATCGATGAGTTTCTGAACGTTATTCGCCTCGCGGGTCACGCTCCAACCCAACACGGTGTAGCCTGTCTCCGTCCAGCCCGGATGAAACTGCTGTTTTTCTAGCATCGTCAGCCAGGTTTGCCACTGTTGAAACAGCCGTTGCCAGTCAGCCATTGCCAGGTCAGCAGTAGATTGTTCTGGGTTTAACTCGGCAGTTTGGATCAAGCTGATGACCAGCGCAGAACTTAGCCCCCGATAGTTTTTTAGCAGAGTGCGTTTCAACCCGCCAGGAACCAAGCTCACTCGCTCTTGCCAGCGCTCAAACGATTCGCTTAGGGTTGGCATGGCTTCCGTTAGAGCGGGCGGCACTTCGTAGGGTTGCCCTGTTTGGATGGGGCGGACGCTGGATTGCTGGGCGCTAACCTGGTGAGCCGCCGCTACAATTTGATTGTCTCCAGTTGCCAAAATGACATTGCTATATCGACCCATCACTTCTAGGTAGAGATGCCACAAAGCGGGATCGCCGGGACGACGAGCAAATTGCAAATCGATCGCCCGTTCCCAAGGAGCGATCGCCTCAATTTTCACCAGCGCCAAATTGCCGATTTGATGGCGCAACTGTTGGCTAAAGGTGAACGTATCAGGAATCCGGGGCGGGGGATCGCTCAAACAAAGGCGAGCAGCTTGAGGATGCCAGGAAACCATTAGCCAACGACGAGCGTCTAAGGTACGAAGCCCTAAAAATAACGTGTGGCGATCGCGCTGATAAATTTGCTCAACGCGAGCAGGAATCCAGTCTGCTCGGAGTTCAGAACAAATCGCGGTTAGGGTAGTAAAGTCAACAGGTTGCACAGCTATTCATTGCCTTGTGGCTCAATTTTCTTCAGTTCGCTCAAAGCTCTAGCCTACTCATCTCACTGCGGATTCAGCCAATATGGATATTAAATTGATCAACATTGGCTTTGGCAACATTGTGTCGGCAAATCGGGTGATTGCCATTGTCAGCCCAGAGTCGGCACCCATTAAACGCATTATTACGGATGCTAGAGAAACTCAGCACTTAATTGATGCGACCTATGGTCGGCGAACTCGTGCCGTGATTATCACCGACTCTGGTCATGTGATTCTTTCTGCCATTCAGCCTGAAACGGTTGCCAATCGTTTTGTGGTCAGCAAAGATGGAGCAGGAGAGGATTGACCTACTACAATCCCTTCTAATCTGCCTGAAAGCCTAATGTAGGCGATGTAATGACTGAAAAAGACTAAATTGTTAGACTTAAAGTATTCTGCTTACTCTATCCTTAGATAACTCCAGTTCTATTTGCAAGTTTTAGCGCTTCCGATCGCAAGAAGTTGCTCTTCTCGCGTACATAACGGAACATTAAGAAATATTAAATGAATTATCTTAGGCAAAGGGGAAACGCTCATGGGCACGGGCAAATTAATTGTCTTAACGGGACCAAGTGGAGTCGGTAAGGGAACTCTGCTGCGATCGCTGATGGAACGTCACCCTGAACTGTACCTCTCCATTTCTGCAACCACGCGATCGCCTAGGCTTGGCGAAGTGGAAGGCAAAGATTATTACTTCCTGAGCCGCAGTGCCTTTGAACGGATGATTGCCAATGGCGAATTTCTGGAGTGGGCAGAATTTGCTGGAAATTTTTATGGCACCCCTCGGACAGCCGTAGAAGAGCAAATTCGTCAAGGGCAGTGGGTGATTGTAGAAATTGAATTAGAAGGGGCGCGATTGGTTCGCAGCGTATTTCCCGAAGCCCTGAGAATCTTTATTTTGCCGCCTTCGCTGGTTGAATTGGAATATCGCATCCGTAGCCGAGGCACTGAAACAGAAGACGCGATCGCTCGGCGTTTGAACCGGGCAGAAACAGAGATTAACGCCGCCACCGAATTTGATATTCAGATTGTCAACGATGATTTTGACAAAGCGTTGGATCGGATCGAAACTGCTTTGTTTGCCACAGCGATGTGCTAAGCGATCGCGGATAGAACAGGCAGTTACTTTGTATGCTTAATAGTCGTTGTAAGTCGATTTCATGACCTTTGCCGTTATTGGATTGTTGGTCGCGGGTCTGATATTGCTAGTCATAGGCGCGGAGGCGTTGGTGCGAGGCGCTTCTAAGCTTGCCGCCATCTTAGGAATTTCACCGTTGATTATCGGGTTGACTGTCGTGGCGTTCGGCACTAGTTCACCCGAAATGGCAGTTAGCATTCAATCTAGCTTTGCCGGACAAGCAGACATTGCTTTAGGAAATGTGGTGGGCAGCAATATTTTCAATGTGCTGCTTATTTTAGGAGTATCTGC
>CASBQE010000309.1 GCA_949127665.1 Synechococcales cyanobacterium PMM_0083 | reverse complement strand
GCGCCGGGCAGCGCATTAGTCAGGAGGGTTAAAGTCCCTCCAGCGCCCAGATAAGGGGAGCTGTATCCAAAAGTGGGAGTAACGTCTCGCTGGCCAGAGAGCATTAGACTCTGGAGGACAGGGTGTCCATCGTGAGATGGGATCCGAAGGGTTTGAGGAGAAGCACCGAGCTGTAATCGAAGGGAGCCATCCCATTGATGAACCGGTCGGCCAAAGATGGGGCAAGGTCGAGCCTGCACTATGGAGGCGAAGGCGTTCTTATCCACCCATCGTACCAAGGTGTGTGCGGATTGCGCGGTGCGGAAGACTAATGTGTGACCCCGGGAGAACTCTTATACTTCATCTGGGCAAGATGATAAGCAACCCTATAAGTAAAAGACGAAGTGGGAAGTGATGGTTTAAGAGTAGTCGGACAACTGAACGGTACCTGAAGTTGTATGAAAGTACGATGACCGAGTAATTGGCGGAGGAGTGATTCGGGGAAGGCAGTTGGCAAAGTGGTTGGATAAGTAAAGACACTAATGAGTAAGGATTATGGCGCGGATAAGTTCCCTAAGTGAAAAACCCATAAGCGATAAACCGAGGAGATTAGCGGATTGGCTGAATCCAACGGGTGAAAAGAAGGTTCACTCATTGATAGATAAGGTTTACAAGCAGAAAAACTTAGAGTTAGCTTGGGACAAGGTTAAACGTAATAAAGGAGCAGGTGGTATAGATGGACAAAGCATCCCGGAGTTTGAAAAGAACAGCGAAGAATATCTCGCTCGACTGCATGATGAACTGCGGACAAAGACGTACCAACCCAAACCGGTAAAACAGCAGCTTATTCCCAAGAGTGGCCAGCCAGGAACGTTTCGTCCATTAGGCATACCGACCGTTTATGATCGGATATGCCAACAGGCGCTGCTTAATCGGTTGGAGCCTATCTTCGAACCAATATTTGATGATGCCAACTTCGGATATAGGCGAGGAAGATCGACAAAAGATGCAATGCGTAAAATCTGGAAAGAAATTGAGGCAGGCAATGAATGGATAGTAGACGCTGATCTAAAGGACTTCTTTGGTTCAGCATGCCATCAGAAGCTCCTGACTCTGTTCCGCCAGAGAATAGCTGATGGGCGGATACTGAATCTACTCGATTCCATTATGAAAGCGGGATGTATTGCCGAAGGCAAGAAACTTCCGAGTGAACGTGGTGTGCCGCAGGGCGGCGTGTTTTCACCCTTGGCTAGCAATGTACTGTTAACTCCGTTTGACCGAGAAATGCGCCGGAAAGGATACAGATTAACGAGATACGCCGATGACTGGGTGGTGACTTGCAGCACGCGAGCTGAAGCGCAAGCGGCGCTGGAATTTGCCACTAAAGTACTGAGTAAACTGGGAGTGACTTTAAATAAAGAGAAGACCAAAATCGTACATGTACGGCGAGGTTTGGAGTTCTTGGGGTACAAGATTAAACGTGGTTCGAAGCCGTTAAGGCTTCCCGCACACAAGATCAAGAGTAGCATCCAACAGGGTGCGCTCTATGTATACCCAAAACAGAAGTCAATAACTCACTTTAGAGAACAAATCAGGAGTCGGACTCAACGAAGATCTCCACGAAGCACGCAAGAGATAGTTGATGAAATCAACCCGGTTATACGAGGATGGGGCAACTACTACCGTAAGGCTCACATTCGCAAGTTATTCGCCATGCTCGACAGGTGGATAGTAAGAAGGCTTTGGTCGCAACGATATAAACGGTGGCGAAACAGTGGCTGGAAGACATTACCTGACTCAAAATTGAGGGAAGAGCTTGGGCTTGTTAGCTTGATTCGATTAATACCTTCCTTGAATCTGCGCGAAAAGCGCAGCTTTGTGAAAGCTGGATGCGGGAAAACTGCACGTCCAGTTTGAGCGGCGGTCGGTGGCAAGCTTTTTGGTAAGCGCCACCTCCGACCCGACAGTGTTGAAGTCTTGGTAATCAAGATGGAGCAAAGGGGTTGCATTGTACAGTTGAGAAGATAAATCAACCAAAGAAATATTTGGAAGGAATTCATTGGACACAACGAAGTCGTTTGATATCCCAAAGCAACTGGTTTGGGATGCCTATAAACGAGTAGCAAAGAATAAAGGTGCTGCTGGGGTGGATAATCAGTCATTGGAAGATTTTAATACTGATTTGGAAAATAATCTGTACAGGCTATGGAATAAAATGGCCTCTGGGAGCTATTTTCCGCCACCCGTAAAGCGCGTAGATATTCCAAAATCAGATGGGAAAACCAGACCTCTTGGCATTCCAACGGTATCCGATCGCATTGCTCAAATGGTTGTAAAGATGAAATTTGAACCCATGGTGGAGCCTCACTTTGATGAGGATTCTTATGGATACAGGCCAAATAAGTCAGCACTAGATGCAGTAGGAAAAGCCAGAGAACGGTGTTGGAGAAGCGACTGGGTAGTCGATATAGACATACAAGGTTTCTTTGACAATATTGACCATCAATTACTGATGAAAGCCATCAAAAAGCACAAGGATTGTCGCTGGGTAATTTTATATATAGGACGATGGCTTACTGCACCTGTAGTACTTCCAAATGGGCAGAAAATAGATAGTGATAGAGGTACTCCTCAGGGCGGTGTAGTTAGTTGCCTACT
>CASBQE010000308.1 GCA_949127665.1 Synechococcales cyanobacterium PMM_0083 | reverse complement strand
TTAAATCTTTGGCTAAGTTATGGTAGCTGAAAATTTTAGGGCGTTGGTCAGATATTGAACCAAGCTGTCCCAATTTATGGCTGCATGTAGAACGGTTATGACTCCGCTGGAAAAATCAGAGTCATAACCGTTGATTGCTGGCTAACGATCCGAGCTTTTAGGATCAAACGGGATGGATCTCTGGTCAAGCCGTTCTAAACTTCCACGGGTTGATGAGTTGCGGTGGGTGGTGAAGCCTGCTGGGTGCGTCGATCGCCCAGATAGGCAGATAGGCAAAAGACTCTTTGCCTTCTCGCAGACGACGAACCATTATTTGGCGATCGCTCAGAATCTCCCGCACGATAGGTAAATGGCTTTGGGAAAGAATCCCGGTTCCATTTAATGGGTGTCGCCAGCGACTGGGGATACCTGTCCGGTCTTGACTAATTCTCGCCGTCTGGCACGGGTTTCCAGAAACTCTTTGGCTTCTTTATAAAGGCGTTTTCGCTCATTCGTTTTAAACATTGCATTCTTGATGATGCGGTATATCGGCTTCGGTCGGAAGTAATATTCATCATAAAAACGATGAACCCATTCCAGCATTTCGGCACCAGAAAGGTGAGGGAAGTTAGCCATTGGCAGTTGCTGACCCAGTTCATCCGACATCTTAGTGGTCATAATAATGCCCTGATCCTCGAACCATTCATACATTTCGGTTCCTGGATAGGCGTGTGCGACGGATACTTGCAGGGTTTCAGGGTCCATTGCCTTGGCATATGCGATCGTTTCGCGGATCGTTTCGCGGGTCTCGCCCGGAAGACCGATGATGAAATCTGCGTGCACCTTGATCCCGACCTTCTGACAGTCTTTGGCAAACTCTAGAGAGCGTTGCGCCGTAATCCCTTTTTTGATATTTTTCAAGATCTGTTCATTACCAGATTCAAAACCAACGATGAACAGGCGGCAGCCAGAATCAGCGAGGACTTTCAAGGTGTCGTAATCCAGATGCGATCGCGAGGTTGAAGACCATTGAAATTGCAGAGGTTTGAACGCCTTTGCCATTTCGATCATACGTTTAGGACTGTATGTGAAGGTATCATCGTCGAAAAAGATTTCCTGCAAGCCTTCGGGCTTAAACGCATCGAGTGCCCATTCCACCTCGTTCCGAACGTCTTCAACCGATCGCGTACGCCACCGATGCCCGTCGAAGGTCTGGGGCCACAGACAAAAAGTGCAGAGCGCTGGACAGCCCCGCGTTGAATACAGGGCAATGTATGGATTCAGCAGAAACGGAACATTATATTTGGTGATATCAAGATCGCGTTTCCAGATTTGGGTTACCCAAGGGAAGCGATCCAGATCTTCCACGGGCGGTTCGGGCGCAGTCGAAACCATCTGGTTGTCCCGTAGAAAATGGACACCCGGAATGGTATCGAGCGCTTCGCCGCTGGCAAATCGGGTCACGGCATAGTCAAATTCTTTGTGGGTGACGAAATCGATCGCAGTCGAGGCACGCAATGCCACTTCAGGGTGCGTCGTCACGGGAGGACCGACAAAGGCTATTTTCAGATTTGGGTTCAGTCCTTTCATCACCTCTACAAGTTTGACATCATTCGTGAATCCGACGTGCGATGTAAACAGGACGACAAACTCATGGTCGGCGGCAATTCGAGCGGTCTCTTCTGGATTGACGTGATGGGGTGAGGCATCCAGCACTCGCGAATCACCTCCGAGGTCGCGGATCAATCCCGCCGCATATCCCAACCAGACCGGATACCAGTAACTTTCAATCTCGCGCGTTGCGGGCCAACGTGAACTAGCGCCTCCATCAAATTTTTCAAAGGACGGGGGATTGAGCAGCAGTGTCTTGAGCAAGGGTGTGATCCTCTAGTTTCTAAAGTGGATTAGAATCAATTTTGTCTTGTTTGTCTACAGATTTGAAGCGCTAATTTCAGGGTTAGGAGCTGATTGAGATTGGGGAAGAAGTTTAAGAACCTGTAGCGCGATCGCGGATAGTTTTGGGAGTAATCGTGGCTGCAGTAGGCGATCGTCAAAGCTGCTCATCCGCTTTTCGTTTTCCTGCAAGCAAACGGAGAACACCCGTGCTGGCGTTAGATTGTCTGTAAAAGCACCTGCTCCAGCCGCCGCAAAACTCCCTCCCGTACTGCCACCGGCGCTGGTAAAGGATTTAGCGAGATGCAGCAAAGCGCGACCATAGTGAACTCCAGCATGAGCAACGCGCAGCGGTACAAATCCGCGCCCCTGATTTACTTGCATATAGCTGACCCAGTTCACAAAAAAGACGATGTGGCGCGCCTCTTCATACAAAATAGGATCGAAGATGGTGAACAAAGCTTCAGGAAAATAGCTGGTCTGCCGTGCCAGGTCAAACATCCCAAAGGCGAAGTAGGAATCTAGACATTCGCCAAACCCAAAATCAATGAATTCTTGGGCAATATTGGGAGGAACTGTGGGCGGGGCAGGCTCATTAATCTGCACATCATAATGCTTAATCAAAAACTCCAGCAACCGACCGTGACGAGTTTCCTCTTTAGCTTGCAGGGCGATCGCCTCGCGAATCATTGGATCGGTAATTGTTTCTGCGAAAGCACTCACCATCACGCCAGCTTGTCGCTCAGTCTGTAAGGCTATTTGCCAAAAGGGAATTCCTCGCAGGCGTGCCAAAGCCGCATCATCAAGCTGAGGCCAGGGAAGTGTCTCAGGCTCATAGTCTTGATAGCTCTCGATAAAGCTTTTACAAAATAGCTCCTTGTGAGCTTCAGAACCAACTTTCATGCGTCACTCCATTCAATATATATAACGATCGCTGCCGATGCAGTGTCACGATGCAGGAGCTTATTTGAGCGGTGATATCCCTGATCGGTGACTGCACGAACCAAATTCTGCGAGAAAACTACCGAGAGACTGTCTCGCTGCAAAACTATGCATCTGAGTGTACCGCTCTAGCCAGCAATTGTCTTCACCTGCTTGGGCAGGTCAGGAGTGAGTGCAACCAGCTTACCGCCACGAGTCAACCGGAACTGGCGATCGCGCCATTTTACCGTATTACCAATAAAGCTGTAGCCCCACAGCACAAAACTCATTCCATCTCTTAGAGGCACTAGCCAAAACAGCTTTTGAGCAACCGGATCACCCAGGCATCGAATCCCCACAAACCAAGCCATTATTAAGCGCATGATCCAAGTAGCGCTCACCACAATCCACCCCAACGCTGAGCCACCTGTTGCTAGCAGAAATAACAGGCTACTCATAGTTCCATGAGTGAAGATCAACCCTGCATAACCCCAGGGACGCGAGGCACGAATTCCTACCAGCCATCGAGTTTGGCGATGAAAGGACTCTGCGATCGCGCTTTGCGGCATCACATGGTCGATCAAATAATCAGAAAGCACCACCTTATAGCCTGCCTGAGTCGGCAAAAAACCTAGCTGAAAATCATCCGCCAAATAATCCGCGATCGCAGCAAACCCGCCAATTTCTTCTAGCACCGATCGCCGAATGACAATTGTTTGCCCCATGGCAAATTTGATCCCTTCTAGCGCTGTGCTAACCAACACTCCCGGCAAAAAATCTGTTGGCGTACTCAGTGCTTCCAAGGTTGTGACCCATCCTTGGGCGATCGACCGATACAAACACGTCACCACACCCACAGCCGGATCGCTCAACGGCTGAATCACACGGCTCAAGTAATCCGACTCCACACGCACATCGCTATCGGCTAAAAGCAAAATGTCATATCTGGCTTTAGTCGCAGCGTGAGCAAGATTACTGACTTTGTGGTTCGTTCCCAAAGTATGAAGGCTTGCAGTGACTTGAATATCCAAATTAGAAAAGTCTTTAATAATCTGCCTTACCACTTCCATGCTGGGATCTTGAGGATCTTGCACACCAAAAATAATTTGGTATTCTGGATAATCTTGCTGGCAGAAAGACGCTAAGTTCTCGTAGGTTTTGCTGTCGATCCCGCAAATGGGGCGCAGGATGCTGATGGGCGGATGAAAAGCCTGATCACAGACGGATGAATCTGCAAAAAACTTGTTCGCTGCATAAATGGCATATCCGTAATAGGCGATCGCAGATAAGCTCAATAAAAGCAGTAAACCTAGGACAAAGAGTCTTAAAGCTTCTTGCCCTGTTGCACCTACTATTAATAAAATCAAACGTTGTGAATGTACCATTGCGCGCCTTAGAGTATCTCTTTTTACAGGGATAAAGAAGAGATCAGATCATCAAAAACTGTTTACTCTTCACTTTATTTTGAAGCTGCAAAAAGAAATCATTGCACGATTTCTTAACAAGATTGGAGTTTTTCTAAAGATTGATTCTATGACTTCACGTCCGCGATCGCGTGACTCAAAATCCATTTTTGCAGAATCGGGTTGACCATCTCTGGCGACTCATCTTGAGGACAATGACCCAAACCCTCTAAAGTGATAAACTGCTCAACACAGGCATATTTGGCAAATTCGCGCCCCAGAGCGATCGGCTCCCACGGATCAGCGCTTCCCCACAAAATCAGCGCCGGACATGGCAAAACTTCGAGCAAATCTTCAGGCAGAGGTCCCTGAGAATAGCCTGTAAACGCTAGGAACACATCTGCTGCACCAGGGTCTTTTGCCGGAGCCATCAGCATCTCAACCAGTTCATCGGTGACCGCTTCTGGATGAGCATAGGCTTGGAGCAATATCTTACGCACCGTTTTAGGCTGCGCCACTTGCCGAAAAAACGCCCGCCCGATCGCCCGTTTTTTTAACACTTGCTGCAAAATTGGGGTGCCAATGCGCTTAATCCAGGGCTGCGTCGCACGGCGGCGATCGTGCAATAACCGCAAAGAGCAATTCAGTAACGCCACGGCACGAACTAAATCTGGATGATCAACCGCTGTCTGCATGGCGGCAATACACCCGATCGAGTTGCCAATCAGAAAAGCAGGCTCCCCCACCACCTCCCGACAAAAATCGGCAATCTGCTGACCCCAAGTTTCAAAGGTATAGTCCACCTGTTCGCCAGATTTGAAGACTCCAGGTGTGGGTTTATCAGATCCACCAAAGCCAATTAAATCGATCGCAAACACCCGTCCGACCGTCGCCAACTCTGGGATATTCTTGCGCCAGTGACCCAGTGAAGCCCCAAACCCGTGGATCAGAACGATCGCGGAACCACTGTTACCTTGAGTTTGATAGCGAATGGAAAACCCTTTCCACTGCCAGAGGTGAAGTTGAACATTGGAAGATTCAGCGGCATCCAAAGGGATTGGCGGTGTATCAATATTCTTCATTTAATTCTTATTTAGAGCGATGTCCAACTTTCCCGATCTCGCAAGCGGCTGAGAAATCTGGGCTGATCTTAGCTGCACATCAGGTTATTTAGCGTCTGCCATCCGGTTACCGCACCACTTTACGAACAAGAGTTTTACTCTGAACGTCAATTAAACGCTATTATTCTTTTTGAAGTGGTACACTTTCTTCACTTAGATTGTAACGATGTTGTAAAAGAAGATGTAGCCTAGCTTGCTTTTTTTTCTGACTTTTAGTGGTTCTTTAGATTTATGTCTGTAGGGAGTTTGTAGTCACTCTTTGTAAGTAGTAGTTTGTCTAAATCAGGCAGCATTTACATTACGTAATTCTGTAACGCTACAGACCTACTAGCGATCGCGCTAACACTGTTTTCTTGGGTATCTGGGTTTCGATTAATCCGAGCGGCGCTGGTTTTTGTCTTTATCCAGAATTGATCAACTGTTTGAACTGATGAGGTAAAAGTATGGTGAGTCTCAACGTTAAGCCAAGTGTCTCAGTCGCGGTTCCAAAAGCAGCTAGACCCGTTGGTTTATCTCGCCCACGGGTTCCCGGTCGTCAGGCAATTGCGTTAATTTCTGATCACGGAGATCCAGCGGCAGATATTGGCAAAGAAGAAGCGGGCGGGCAAAATGTTTACGTTCGCCAAGTTGGGGAAGCTTTAGCAAAGCTAGGCTGGCAAGTCGATATGTTCACTCGTAAAGTGAGAGCAGACGATCCGACTATTGTGCAACATTCGACCTATTGCCGCACTATTCGGCTGGTGGCGGGTCCTGAAGATTTTATTCCCCGTGACGAGCTTTTTAGCTACATGCCGGAATTTGTTAGTGCATTTCAGGCATTTCAGGCAAAAGAAGGCACCAACTATCCTTTGATTCATACCAACTACTGGATGTCTGCCTGGGTAGGTTTGCAACTCAAGCAACAAACCAATATTCAACTCGTACACACCTATCATTCGCTCGGCGCTGTGAAATATCAGGCAGTTCCACTGCGTCCGGCGATCGCTGATACCCGCTTGAGCATTGAACAAGAGGTATTAGAAAATGCGAATTGTATTGTGGCAACTAGCCCTCAAGAGGAAGAAACCCTGCGATCGCTGGTCTCTCAATCGGGGTGTATCGAAGTGATTCCCTGTGGCACCGATATTGAAAATTTCCACACTATTCCTAAAGCCGAAGCGCGTGACCAGCTTGGATTAGGGCAGGATGAGGCGATCGTGCTTTACGTGGGGCGGTTTGATCCTCGTAAAGGGATCGAAACCCTAGTCAAAGCTTGTGCAAGGCTAAAAGAAGGGGTGAACTGTCGCGTGTTAGGTGTGGATGGTTCGTGTCTCGTCCCAGCAGCTTATGCATTAAACCCATCGAAGCTGAAGTTAGTGATTGTTGGGGGTAGTGATCCAGATCAGGCAGATGGGCAAGAACGTCAACGAATTGAAGCCAAAGTGCAGGAGCTAGGGTTGGCGGATCAAACGCAATTTGTGGGGCGCGTTGGACATGATTTACTGCCGCTCTACTACACGGCTGCGGATGTGTGCGTAATTCCTAGCCACTATGAGCCGTTTGGATTGGTGGCGATCGAAGCGATGGCGTGCGGTACTCCAGTGATTGCATCAGACGTAGGTGGGTTGAAATTTACGGTGGTTCCAGAAGAAACGGGGCTGCTAGTGCCACCCAAAGATGTGGATGCCTTTGCTAACGCGATCGATCGCATTTTAAGCCAAGAGGTTTGGGCGGAAAAACTGCGACGACAGGCATCTATTCGGGTTCAGCAAAATTTTAGCTGGTCGGGAGTTGCGGCTCACCTCAGCAATTTATATCGTCATCTGTTGGCTCAGTCGATTTCCCATGAGGGGTTATGGCAACCGACGAGTCAGGGTGTTGCTGCCCCGGTCGCTGGGATGACAAAAGCTTCTTGAAGGTTATCTAATCTTTCCACAATGCGATCCCGCCCAGCAGTCCAGCAATGTTGGGCACTGTTTTTACTGGGGATGGCAATTCACTGGCAATGAACTTAGTATTTCCACCGCCTAGATAAAGGGTGTCGCAGTTAAATAAAGGGTGTAAGGTGGCGATCGCCCTTTGAAGGCGTTCATTCCATCGTTTTTTACCGGCTCGTTCTAGGGCGGCTCGTCCTAATTGCTGTTCGTAAGTTTCACCTTTGCGAAATGGGTGATGCCCTAGTTCCAAGTTTGGCACCAGCAAGCCATTGATGAACAGTGCAGAACCAAACCCGGTTCCTAAAGTTACCACAAGCTCTACGCCAACGCCTGCGATCGCGCCCAAACCCTGCATATCGGCATCATTAATTACGCGAGTTGGCTTTCCCAAGTAATCGGCAAGCACCGCACCGAGAGCAAAATTAATCCATTCAGGCGTTAGATTTGCCGCAGTTTCAGTGATGCCATTTCGCACCACGCCCGGAAACCCCACTGAAACGCGATCGAATTCTTTGGTAGCTGCCAATTCTTTCACAATGCTAATGACGGCGCTAGGGGATGGGATTGAGGGAGTATCTTTGCGATCGCGCTCGGTTAGCGGCATCCCCGCTTCATCCAGCACCATCACTTTGATGCCACTTCCACCAATATCTACTGAGAGTGTTTGCTTGCCCATTCGGTTCAGTCGATTTTCAAGAGTCTAGTAGTTTGTGTTTGATTGCGGTGTCGCTTTCCCTATCAGACTATCAAAGCCACCGGACATATATCCAAAAAAACCATCACTTTATAAACTCTTTGAAAAATTTAATCGACCCAACCTAAGTCTTGTTCAGATAAGTGACCCGGAGGATTACCCGCTGGAAAAACCGGATGTGCCAAAGACTTTTGCTGTCGTCGCAAGAGGTCTTGCTGGCTTAAAGTAATCCGGGTATTCTTCTTTGCCTCAGCAGGATTTGCCTCAGCAGGAACCGTGGGCAGGGTTGCTGGAAAGGTTTTTGGAGGAGGAGCGATTTCCCTACGGAGTCCTGTGGAAAGCTTCGTCAACGTTTCAGGAATTGCCGCAGTCGGTTTTGCAGTCAGGTCTTGCTTCAACTGAGAATTGACCTCTGCTAATTGCAAAATCGTTTGTTTTGCCTCGCTGAGTTCAGTTTCTAGCTGCTGACTGCGCTGTTCGGCTTTTTCTGAGTTTGTGTGCAGGTTTTTAGAAGCGGTCACCTGATCTTCAAGCTCGGCTTTTAGATCCGTGATTTGCTGATTTAAATCGGTTACTTGCTTAGCTGCTGTTTCAAGTTCGGCTTTTAGACGGGTGACTTCTGATGCGATCGCAGTTGCCTCTCCTTTCATAGCGATAGAAGACTGGGAAGCTGATGGAGCGCGTGATCCCGTAGTTGTGCTTCTGGGTTTTGCAGCAGGCTTGGATTGAGCCGCGCCAGCAGTGGAGACAGTCGCTTGATCGGTTAAGGCTGACTCTGACTCCGTTTCAACAGGCTTTTGCGCTTCTTCACGCAACATATCTGACAATCGTTTTCTAACCATTAGTTCCTCCAGTCGCGCTGAATTTCATCGGCTGCACGGCGATAATCGGCTTCGGCTTCTTTGGCGTTTTTCCCGCGCCATTGGGCGATCGCCAC
This sequence comes from Synechococcales cyanobacterium PMM_0083, assembly GCA_949127665.1. Lineage (GTDB taxonomy): Bacteria > Cyanobacteriota > Cyanobacteriia > Leptolyngbyales > Leptolyngbyaceae > ULC077BIN1. Next base: position 7,835 of record CASBQE010000308.1, on the reverse strand, counting down.
TCCCTCCAAGGCTGCCCGCTCATGAGCTTTGTAGGCTCGAATAAACGCGTGGCAGGCAGGAATTCTCAACTCCATCAAAGTGTTCTGCGCTTCGAGGGCTTCTCCTAAGCAGCGTGGATCGACCTTGGTGAGTAACACGCGATAGGCGACACCCACCGGAGTCACGGTCGTCCTCACGGTTTCAATCAAAGCGGCTAGATCCATCGGTGCGGGAGGTGTGGGCAACACGACGTAATCAGCAGCCGGAACGACGGCAAGCAGAGCATCTGATCCTAAAGCGGGGGGCGTATCCACCACAATCACCTGATATTGGTGCAGCGATCGCAAATTTGCCAGCAGCATTGGATCGGTTTCCTTTGTGATGTCAAACTTGGCAGACTTGCTGCTGCGCTCAACCCACCACGTTGCAGAGCCTTGAGGATCGGCATCGACTAACAGGGTTGAGTAGCGCTCCGCCAAGGTGGCGGCTAAATTCACAGCCGTGGTGGTTTTGCCAACTCCACCTTTGCCGTTGAGTATCACCAATACCCGACTCCGTTGCTCAAATGATTGATCCCCTTGTTTCGCAGGGTCGGATGTAATCTGAGAAGACACTTGCACTGACACGATCGCTTGCTATATCGCTGACCCAACGGGAAGACTATAGCGCGTTCTGTTCGATAAACTCGCTTGCTCCTACAAATATTTGTTTCGAGTCGCAAGGGTAAGTCATTAGAACCCATGCTTAGAAATGCGGAATAATTAAGATGCAGATTTTTAAAAAACAAAGACATCAAGAACCGTTTTTGTGGCTTCGTGTCTTTGTGGTTAACTCTATAAGTTATTAATTAGCTAGTTTTTCAAGAAACCAGTGCCTTCTTTGGCAAAGTTTCTAATGGGGCAGGGATGCTCAAATCTGGCTGATCGGCTGCGGCACCCAGCATACCGCGATAGAGATCGATATATTGAACTGCCGATCTATCCCAGCTAAAATCTTGCATCATGCCGCGCTGTTGCAACTCGCGCCACTCTTTTTTATATTGAAACCCTTCCCACGCTCTCACTAGGCAGGTGTACAAGTCTAATGGCTCGTAGCGATCGAAACAGTAGCCCGTGCCAATCTGATTCATCGGTTCATGATGCTGCACGGTGTCTACTAAACCACCCGTTCGACGCACCACGGGAACACAGCCATAGCGCATCGCCAGCATTTGGCTAATGCCGCAGGGTTCAAAGCGGGAGGGCATTAGGAAAGTATCGCAGCCCGCATAAATCCGCCGAGCCAAAATATCGTTGTGTAACAGATAAACCGACATCCGACCGGGATAGCGTGAGGCTAGCTGCCACATCTGAGTTTCATAATAGCGATCGCCCGTACCCAGCAAAATCATTTGTGAATCGCTGTATGCCATGAAGCGATCCAAAATTTGGATGACTAAATCCAGCCCTTTCTGTTCGACCAACCGAGTGATCATGCCCATCAGAAATGCGCCAGAATTCATTTCTAGCCCGACTTCTTCTTGCAGGGCGATTTTGTTGGCAGTGCGATCGTCCAAAGTCTCTGAAGTGAAGGTTTGAGTCAGGCTTTTATCGGTTGCGGGATTGTAAGATGCCACGTCAATGCCGTTGACGATGCCAGACAGCTTGCCGCTGACGAAAGACATCAGCCCTTCTAGCTGTTCGCCATAGGCAGGCGTTTGAATTTGCATCGCATAGGTGGGCGAAACGGTGGTGACGCGATCGGCAAACTGCACCGCTGCCGCCAAGGTGTTGTGTCCTTGCATATACCAAGGGCACCAGGTTATTTGCTCCAAATACCAGCGCCAAGGACCTTGATATGCCAAATTGTGGATGGTGAATACGGTAGAAATGTCAGGGTTTTCATGCATCCAGACTGGAATCATGCCTGTATGCCAGTCATTGCAGTGAATGATTTGGGGTCGCCAAGTGTGGTTCCAGGCAAACTCAGCCGCTCCATTGGCAAATAACGTAAACCGCCATGCTTCATCCTCACCTCCATAAACGCGGCGAGGCGCAAACGCAGCGTGCCCAAACAAATAGACTGGCACATCGGAATTAGGTAGCTTAGTTTCAAAGATTTGAACATCCTGAAACATCGCTTTGCCTTCCCAAATCGGCTCTTTGGGAACTTTTACCTTTTCGGAGATAAATCCGTAGTACGGCATCAGAATCCGCACGTCGTGCCCCATTTTTCTCAAAACCTTGGGCAGCGCACCAACCACATCTCCCATGCCGCCCACCTTGGCAAGTGGCGCAGCTTCGGCAGCAACAAACAGGATTCTCATGCTGGTTTCTATCCCCTAATTTCTATTCTTCAACAGTCTACCCTTGCTCAATTGACGACTCAATTAGAATTTGCTTAGGTTTGCACTGTGATCATAAAAGCGATCATAAACCAGCAGGGGACTCTCCTGACTGTTCAAATGATTGAGATCAAATGATTTGAAAATTTCAGCAGGATCAGACCTGATATTGCCCCGATTGATTCAGCGGTCTTGCCTCACAGCCTTATCGACGGCACAAGCTTAATTTTTATCGGGATCTATCATTCCAGGATTTATCATCCTATCTACTTCATCCAAAATGTCTTTGCTGCCATAGCTAGGAAAATCAGCATCTCTGGGTTTATGAGGGCGAAAAACGTTGAGTTGAGATTTTTGACGCAGCATTGCTTGCACGTCCGCTTCGGAAATCCCGATTTCTTCCTCAAACATCAACTCAGCACCATGTTCTAGCTCATCGTCTATGACTATCAGATCGCGTAGACCCCGGTAAGTCCAAGTGACTACTTTGCTGTTGGGATTGAGGTAAGAATTTTCACTTTCTTGACCCAACTGTTCCGCTTTCACAAAGGCATTTTCTGGTGAGTCTGCTTGAACAAGCAGGATATTGACATGAACAACGTTGCGCGGCTCATCTTCTATTTGGCATTCCACTACGAGTTCGGCAATGTACCATTCTGCGTCGTCGTTGGGAAGGTCAATCATGGATCTGCCAGCCATACAGCGATGATTTTTTATTCGCGATCGAGGGTGGAAATAATCTCATCCAAAATCGCTTGGGCACCTTGTTGGCGCAACTTGTGGGCAAGCTGGATGCCAATTTTTTCTGCATTGATCGCCGCTCCCGTGGCTGTATCTTGCACCAACCGTTGACCATCCAGGCTAGCCACAATGCCCGTCAAGGTAAGTGAATCGCCTTCCAGGACAGTGTTTACGCCAATGGGCACCTGACAGCCCCCTTCCAGTTCGCGCAAAAACGACCGTTCCGCATAACAACGATAGGCAGTCGGCAAATGCTCCAAGGCTTTCAGCACAGCCAGCACGTCGTCATCGCCAACGCGGCACTCAATCCCCAAGGCACCCTGACCTACCGCGTGGAGCGAAATGTCTGCGGGAATGGACTGGTGAATGCGATCGCCCATGCCCAAACGCTTTAACCCAGCCACTGCCAAAATCAGCCCATCATATTCACCCGCATCCAGCTTGGCGAGGCGTGTGTTCAAGTTGCCCCGCACATCCTTAAAGGCGAGGTGTGGAAAATGGTGGCGCAACTGTGCCAAACGGCGCAACGAGGATGTGCCAATCACGGCACCTTCGGGCAGGGTGGCAAGCTGAAGCCCTTGGTGCTTGGCGTGAACGACCAATGCATCAGCGGGATTTTCTCGCTCGGTGACACAGCCCAACATCAACCCATCGGGCAAGTGAGTTGGCAAATCTTTGAGGGAATGAACCGCAAAATCAATATCACCATTGATCATGCTGACTTCAAGTTCTTTGGTGAAAAGTCCTTTATCACCGATTTTTGCCAGCGCCACATCCAAAATTTTGTCACCCTGGGTACTCATCGTATGAACTTCAAAGGTGATGTCGGGAAACGCGGCTTGGAGGCAATCTTTCACCCAATAAGTCTGCACTAGCGCCAGTTGGCTTTTACGAGAACCAATGCGAATGGTGCGGGTGGAAGTGGAAACCGTGGGTGCTGCGGCTGTAGACATAGCGCAAATTTAAAGTGTTTTTAATAAAGTGACTTTTTTCACCTTACCGTAGTCTGCATACCAATTGATGGACTTTTCATCGGGCTTAGATATTACAGATAATGAAGCCAATCATTTTTTTGATTAGACTTTGTTTAGACCATGAGAGGCTAAGCAGATTGAGGGCACCCACCAGAGGTGCCCCTACATAATCCTGATATTGGCTCTTTGATGCTGTTTAATTGATTGCAAACAGCGATCGCTCTTTTAAGCTTTAAGCTCCAACAGCAGCCAATTCAGCCTTTTTAGCCGATTGCTTTGATAGATGTAGATAAAGCTGACTTAGCTGATTAGCAACGCCATCCCAGCTAAATTTCTCCTCTACATGGAGACGCGCTTGCTGTCCTAGCTGCAACTGCCATTCGGGATTGGTAAGGATACGGTCGATCGCTGCCGCAAATGCCTCATCATCTTTGGGCGGTGCCAATAGCCCGGTTTCGTGCGATCGCACCGTGAACTGCAAGCCTCCAACATCACTCGCTACAACGGGGATGCGGCACGCCATCGCTTCGATCGCCACCAGCCCAAACGGCTCATAGTGACTCGGCACCACGCTCACATCAGCCGCTCCATAGTAAATTGGCAAGATTGACGGACTGAGGCGACCCGGAAATTCGGTGATTTCAGCCAGCCCTAACTCAGCCACAATGCCCTCAATTCGCTCCCGTTCATGCCCGTCACTCTGACCCGGACGACTGCCGCCCCCAATAATTAACCGCAGTTTGCCACCATCGCGCAGGCTAGAATGACCCATCGCTCGAACTAGGGTTTCAATCCCCTTACGAGGATCGAATCGTCCGACGTAAAGCACCACTTTTTCGTCAGGGGCAATGCCTAAAGTCTGCCGCCCTTCTTGACGCGAAACGGAACCAAAATGGCTGATGTCAGTGCCACAGGGAATAATGTCGATCGCACCCTTGGTTGAAACCAGCGATCGCATATGTTCCTTTTCCTGTGGACTGGTTGCCACCACTCGCTCTGCCGTCTCCAAAAGCATTTTTTCTACCTCTAGTCGCGTCGTTGCAACGAGAGGCACCGTTGGCACAGACTGATATTTCACCGCGCCCAAGGAATGGTAAGTATGAACTTGCGGGATGCCTAAAACCTTTTTCAGTTGCATTCCCACCCAAGAAGATAGCCAATAATTGGTATGCAAAACGCGATATTGCAGTCCAGAGTGACGCTGAAACTTGAGAAATTCCTGCACAAATGTCGGCAAATACTCAAACAATTCATCGCGTGGAATGAAGGCTTGGGGACCCGCTGTAAGGCGAATGGTGCGGCAGCGATCGTTATGTTGAATAATCGGAGCCTGATCAGGGTCAGCACGTCGTGTGAACATATCAACCTGCCAACCTTGCCGCGATAAAGCCTCCCCAACCTGACGCACATATACATTTTGTCCGCCTGCTTCTTCCTTACCAATCTCAGCCGAGGGATCTCCATGAACTGAAATCAGAGCGATGGACTTTTGGTTTTGGAAAAACATAGTTTTATTGAATTAGAGCAACACTGAATGGATTGAAAATAGCTGCATTTTCTACAAAATGTAGTGATTCTTCTCACACCTATAAATATTTTTGAGGCAAGTAAGAGCTAATTTGGCTTCTTCACCATTCGCCCGTTTACCATTGGTTTTCCACTAAGAAAACTGATTAAAAGCTTTCTGTACAACCTTATCGCTTGCATTCGATTCACCCATCATCCTGAAGAAACAAAATGACAAAACTCAAGAAAGATATATTGAAAAAGCGATTTGTAGAAGCATGAAAACCAATAGATTGTTCTTGGCTAGGAGAATTCAACCTGATCTATCCATCGCGAGAATTGCAAAGAAATAAGAACAATCTACAAAACGGTGAATGAATTAAGCCACTTAAAAAGTCTCGATGATGATTCAATAATCAAAAGAATACGTGCAATTGATTGACTAAAATCAATGTCAAAAAGATGAAATGGTAGATTGAATAAGGTTGAGAGAACTAGAATTGTGATGCCAGAACTTTAACACAACTTATTGAAAAGATTGGGTGTCTAAAAGTTACGCAACTACTGTTTTAGATGAAATAGATGTAGCTTATGATGCTTCAATCAAAAAGTATAAAAATTTTTCAACTGATCAGAAAAGCCCGGAAAGAGGAGCGATCGCCCATCGTGCTTTTATTTTGTTGCACGGGTTTTCCCGGAGAATAAGTCCAGCGGTGTAACTTAAAAGGTGTCCAAAAAAGAATTTTAACATAACAAAAACATATTAATCGAATCACCTGTTCAGCTTTTGCTTATATGACGAGCCGCCTATGCGGTTACCAGGCAGTTTCTTGGCAGCATTTTTGAAGGTAGATTTAATCACGTCGGTAATGAATCCCTATATGCCGATGAGTAAATTCTTTCAAAAATCAAATTCGGTGAAGAGGTCCGCGATCGCAAGCGAAAAGCCAAGAACAATAGCCGTAGGTTCATGCTAACAGCTAATGATACAGTCTACATCAAAGGGTCTTCAGGAGAATAGCAGATGAAAGCGCAGGTGTTTCGTGGGGTGAATAACCTGAGTTACGAAGAGGTTCCAGTGCCGGAACTGTTGCCAGATGAGGTTTTGGTGCAGGTGCAGGTGGTGGGGCTGTGCCAGTCGGATATTAAAAAGATTCGCTATCCGCTGTATGAGCCACCGCGCATTTTTGGGCATGAAACGGCGGGAATGATTTCAGCAGTGGGATCTGAGGTGAACGGCTGGCAGGTGGGCGATCGCGTGGTTGTGCTGCACCACATTCCTTGTATGCACTGCGGCTATTGCTTAAATGACAACTTTTCCATGTGCGATGTCTACAAAAACATTACAACCACTGCCGGATTTGCGCCCAGCGGCGGCGGGTTTGCAGAGTATGTGAAAGTGCCGGGGCACATTGTCCGAAATGGCGGGTTGATGACGATTCCAGACGCGATTACCTTTGAGCAGGCTAGCTTTGTGGAGCCGACGAATTGCTGCTTGAAAGCGGTGAAGAAAGCCCAAATTCAGCCCGGACAAACGGTGCTGATCACGGGAGCCGGTCCAATTGGGCTGATGTTCATTATGCTGGTCAAGTATTTTGGGGCGAGAGCGATCTCTACAGACTTGCTGCCGAGCCGCATCGAAAAAGCGCTGGCGGTGGGTGCGGATGCTGCTTTTGATGCGCGTGATCCGGACTTGACCGCAAAAATCCAGGCAATGACCCAAGGAATGGGAGTTGATACCAGCTTGCTTGCTGTGCCGAGTGACAAAGCTTTTTTTCAAGCCTTAGATTGCACCCGTAAAGGCGGAAAAATCTTGTTTTTTGCTGAGTTTCCTGATGAGCTAGAAATTCCGATCAATCCCAATATTCTCTATCGCCGTGAGATTGATCTGATGGGCAGCTACAGTTCATCTTATCGAGTGCAACAGCTTGCAGCGGATATCGTATTCAACCAATGGATCGATGTGGATGCTCTAGTCAGCGATCGCTTTTCGCTCAAAGATCTGGCGGCGGCTGTAGATCGGGCGATCGCGCCAACTCCCGACACTTACAAAATCCTGATTTATCCATAGGAGGCAAGAGGTGAGAGGCAATGGGCGAGAGGTGGAAGAGGAAGAAATTACGAGCGGGCTTTGATCAATGCTCCTAGCATGTTGCCGATCTGAATACATTCATCTTCTAACGGGTGAAGTTGCTGATCGCTAATAAACTCGATGTCACGGGCAATTTCTAGCTGGGTTATCAATTCAGCGAGAGATCCTTTGGCAATGTAGAAAAAGCGCACGGATTCGCGATCGCTGCCTCGCTCGTCG
>CASBQE010000307.1 GCA_949127665.1 Synechococcales cyanobacterium PMM_0083 | reverse complement strand
TATCAGGTTCAAACCGCCCGCAATGGGGCAGAGGGCTATAAAAAGGCTCAGACGTATATCCCGCATTTGATTGTGACAGATTTAATGATGCCTCAGGTTTCTGGCTTAGATTTAATCCGGATGATTCGTCAGGACGATTCTCTCAAAGGAATTCCCGTGATTCTCCTGACTGCCAAGGTGGATGAAGATACGCGCATTGAAGGGACAGAACAGGGGGCTGATGCTTACCTATCCAAGCCGTTTAACGATCGCGAATTATTAGCAGAAGTGCGAAACCTGCTGGCGCTCAAGGCAAATGAGCGGCGCGTGGCGGAACTCAACCAATACCTGACAGAATCGGTATTGAAGCGATTTTTACCTGCTTCGATGGTCGATCGCGCAGCTCAGGGTGAACTGGTGTTAGATCTCCGCCCAGAACCCCGTTTGGTTACGGTGCTGTTTAGCGATATTGTCGGGTTCACCCAACTTTCAAATACGCTGAGATCACGCCGGGTTGCCGAACTGTTGAATGAATATTTGGCAGAGATGACCCACGTCATCTTTAACAACGGCGGCACTATCGATAAGTTCATGGGCGATGCCATCCTGGTGTTATTTGGCGCACCCGAAGAACTATCTCCCAATGAACAAGTTCGCCGTGCGATCGCAACTGCTCGTGAGATGCAGCGATCGCTACGAAGCTTAAATCAACGGTGGCAGGAGCAGGGGATTAGCCAAGTGCAGTTCCGCTGCGGCATTCACCAAGGCACGGCAGTTGTGGGCATGTTTGGTTCTTCTGAGCGATCGGATTACACCGCAATCGGTCCTAGCGTTAACATTGCTGCCCGAATTCAAGAAGTCGCCGATCCAGACTGTATCTTGGTTTCTGCTGCGGTTGCGGACTATCTGGAAGAAGATGAAATCGTTAAATTTAGCCCGTTAGAGCTAAAAGGAATTGATGAAACGGTACTCACCTTTGTCGTCACTCCCGAACCGAGAGGCAAGTAAAAACGGACTATGAGTCAGCTAAATATTCGGTTGCATCAATGAAACGGTTTACTGCTATGCCTCCATTCATCCTGCTAGATCCGTTATTGCAGGGTTGGTTGCTGGAAGATATGGGTCGGGGCGATCGCTCGACGGCTACTCTATTTGAAGGTGATCCCCCGGTGGGTCATGCTGAATGGACTGTGAAAGAATCCGGCATTATTGCCGGATTGCCCATTGCCAGACGAGTGTTTCAATTACTCAACGACCAAGTTTCCTTTGAAGCCATTGCCCAAGAAGGGGAAAGCTATGAACGCGGTCAAGCGATCGCCAGAATATCGGGGGCAATGGATGCGTTACTCACCGGGGAGCGGGTCGCGTTGAATCTCGTCATGCGTTTAAGTGGAATTGCCACGATGACTCGCCAGTATGCGGCTCAAATTGCCGATTTACCTACGCAGTTAGTCGACACCCGCAAAACCACTCCAGGGCTGCGGCTATTGGAAAAATATGCAACGCAGGTAGGGGGAGCCGTAAACCATCGCATGGGGCTAGATGATGGAGTCATGCTGAAAGATAACCATATTGCGGCAGTCGGCGGAATTGCCACCGCGATCGCCCGTATTCGAGGTCAAGTTCCCTATCCGCTGACGATTGAGGTGGAAACAGAACAGCTAGAGCAAGTTGAGGAAGCGATCGAGCATGGTGCAGACATCATCATGTTGGACAATATGCCCTTAGATCAAATGCAGCAGGCAGTTGCCATGATTCGTCAAGCCAATCCGCGCATCAAAATTGAAGCCTCTGGCAATATCACGCTAGAAACGATCCGCGCTGTGGCTCAAACCGGAGTGGACTATATTTCTAGCAGCGCCCCCATTACCCGCTCTACCTGGTTAGATATCAGCATGAAAATGCAATAGCTGAGACAGAGAATTTGAATCGGCGATCGCCAAAACAAGGCAGAATAGATTTTCTGCCAGCTTTTTTTTGTGATGATAGAAGCAGTGCAACCCATAGTGCAATCAATTGCGGCTCGAAATTAGGATATTGATAGTTTTATGATTCTTACGATCGCCGAATTGAAAAAGCGCTTAGAGCAAGCACTCAGCACTGCTTTTGGCGCAGAGTATGCCACTGTTGATCCGATTTTGGAACCTGCCAGCAATCCAAAATTTGGCGACTACCAGGCGAATGTGGCAATGTCTCTGGCGAAACCGCTGGGTCAAGCACCACGGGCGATCGCCGAACAAATTGTTCAGCATTTAAACGTAAGCGATCTCTGTGAACTGCCGACCGTTGCGGGTCCCGGCTTCATTAACCTGAGGTTGAAAACGGAATATTTAGAAACACAGTTAAGCACGATGCTAGCAGATACTCGCTTGGGCGTAGCGCCTACGATCAAACCGCAGCGGGTGATTGTAGATTTTTCTAGCCCCAATATTGCCAAGGAAATGCATGTGGGGCATCTGCGATCGACCATCATTGGAGACGCGATCGCCCGCGTTTTAGAATTTCAGGGGCATGATGTCTTGCGGCTTAATCATGTCGGCGATTGGGGAACTCAATTTGGGATGTTGATCACTTATTTGCGCGAAGCTGCCCCCGAAGCTTTAATCACGGCTGACGCGATCGATCTGGGTGATTTAGTCGCCTTCTACAAAAAAGCTAAGCAGCGGTTCGATGAAGATGAAGCCTTCCGCGACACCGCTCGGCAAGAAGTGGTGCGGCTGCAATCGGGCGCAGAAGACACGTTGAAAGCATGGAAATTGCTCTGCGATCAGTCTCGCCGCGAGTTTCAAATAATTTACGACTTACTAGATGTAACGGTGACTGAGCGAGGGGAATCGTTTTATAACTCACTGTTGTCAGCGGTGGCGACGGATCTAACAAAAATCGGCTTGCTGGTCACTGATCAAGGCGCAAAATGCGTCTTTTTAGAAGGCTTTTCCAACAAGGAAGGCGAACCCATGCCGCTAATTGTGCAAAAGTCTGATGGCGGATATAACTATGCCACAACCGATTTAGCGGCTATTCGCTACCGCATTCAGCACGATCAGGCAGAGCGGATTTTGTACTTGACTGATATTGGACAGTCCAACCATTTTGCCCAGGTGTTTCAGGTGGCGCAACGAGCCGGATGGCTAACCGATACAGTGGAAGTGGAGCATGTGCCGTTTGGCTTGGTGCTGGGAGATGATGGTAAAAAGCTGAAGACGCGATCGGGTGATACAGTAAGGCTGCGAGAGTTGCTCGATGAAGCTGTGAACCGCGCTCGAACTGATTTAGAAACTCGCATTCAAGCAGAAGAGCGCCATGAAACTGAGGACTTTATCGCCCACGTTTCCCAGGTAGTGGGAATTGGCGCAGTCAAATATGCTGACTTAAGCCAAAACCGCACGGGCAATTACATTTTCAGTTTTGACAAAATGCTGGCGCTCAACGGCAACACGGCTCCCTATATGCTCTATGCCTATGTCCGCATTCAAGGCATTACTCGTAAGGGACAAATTGATTTTGAGAATCTCTTTTCACAACAGGAACAACTGCCTCAGTTCTCAGGACGTTTTCAACCAGTTGCTTTATGGCTAGATAGATGGCGTACTAGGTGTATTAACGAAACAACGAAAATCTTAAATTCACTGCCAAAAAATTCTTGGGCTTTTTCTTTAGCTTATTTTTGGACGAATTTCATACAAAACTTGCTGCCTAGTCAAAGAGTTCAGTCTGCACAAGTCTCAATTCAACTACACGATGAAACTGAGTTTGCCCTGGCAAAACATTTGCTTCAGCTTGATGAAATCATCGCTCAAGTAGGTCACGAGCTATTTCCCAATCGGCTATGCCAATATTTGTTTGAACTGAGCCAAAAATTTAATCAGTTTTACGATCGCTGCCCCGTTTTGCAAGCCGAAGAACCGCTCCGCACTTCCCGCCTAGCCCTCTGCAACCTGACTGCCAATACCCTAAAACTAGGACTCTCGCTCTTGGGCATTCCTGTTTTAGAAAGAATGTAAATCTACAAAAAATTAAAGAGATAAAGTTTCAATGAAACTTTATCTCTTTAAAATTCAAAACTTTCTGCCGTTAGGTAAATAGCTTACTTGCCAATCCGGGGAGGTTCCCGAAACGCGATCGCAAAAAACAAAACCCCAATTGCTAAAGTCAAAACCAGAATATACGCAGCCGCTTCCATAATCTAATCTCCCAAAATTAGCTCAATTACACTCTATCTAAAAAGAGGGAATGGCGACTTAGCTCCGTAAATCTGCCACTCCCCATTCATTAAAAGGACTTGCCTAGAT
>CASBQE010000306.1 GCA_949127665.1 Synechococcales cyanobacterium PMM_0083 | reverse complement strand
GGCGATCGCCTCGAAACCCATCGCATTACTACTCAAAACGGCGATGTCCAGGTGATCACTCTGCCTTGGTTAACGCGATCGACTCTACTCACTCGTCCCGATGCCGAAGGGCTATCGATGGGAGATGTGAATCAACTGCTGGGCGATCGCCTGCGGGTGGCGTTGGAAGGGGAAATCCGCCAACTCGATCCAGCCATTCCTACCGTGTTGCTGGCACATGCCATGCTGGATACTGCGATGGTGGGAGCCGAGCGCTTTTTGGCAGTGGGCAAAGGCTTTACCATTCCCATGTCGCTAATTGCCCGTCCGTGTTTTGAATACGTCGCCCTTGGACATGTGCATCGCCATCAAGTGCTGTGCGAACAGCCGCCAATTGTCTACCCCGGCAGCATCGAGCGAGTTGATTTTAGCGAGGAAAAAGAGGACAAAGGCTATGTGCTGATACAGCTAGAAAAAGGCAGTGCCCAGTTTGAGTTCTGCCCGGTGCCGGTGCGCTCTTTCCGAACGATCGCCGTGGATGTGTCCAAGTCAGATGATCCCCAGTTGGCGCTATTAAAATCCTTGCCACCCGATCGCATTCAAGATGCCGTGGTGCGCTTAGTCTATCAATTTCGCACTGATCAGCTTGAGCAAATTGACGCGAGTGGATTGCAGGACGCATTGGCGATTGCCCACAGCTACACGATTCACCCCGAAGTCGTCAGCCAGTTGGCGCGCCCTCGCCTGCCCGAACTGGGCGCTAGCAACACGCTCGACCCGATGGATGCCCTCAAAACCTACTTGGCAAGCCGCGATGATTTGCAACCGATTGCGATCGACATTGTGGAAGCAGCTCAGGGATTGCTTTCTACTGAAGTCGTTACTTGGGCGGATTTAGTCGAACTAGATGAATCTGCAACGTTAGAACCAGTTGAATCACAGCAAACCCAATTGAGGCTGTTGTGAAAAATTTGGCAATAGAGGCAGGGGTGCCAGTTGAATTGTAGAGTTACTGACTGAATCCCTTTTTACAGTGGAAAATTGATTAGCTTGGAACTCTTTACAACCTGCGCTACAATCTCATTTGCTGAAATCCAGCAGCTTGCTGATTAATCTGGCTGGCATTATGTGAAGTTTTGTATAATAGTACATTATCGACTTAGCACCATTAGTTATCCATCACGAAAAAATTACAGAGGTTTTAGTGAAACAGTCTTCAACTTTGATTCAGAGTTCTTCAAATTCCGATTCTGCGGCGCAAAAGACTGATTTTCCAGAGTCCTCGATCGCGGGTACTTTTATCGCTACAGCAGTATCTATGTTTGGCTTTCTGCTGCTCGTAATCTTGTTCTTATAAGCGTTGAACAAACTAGCCCGGTAAGATAAAGTGTTCTTTTTTAGACTTACCTTGTGACTGACCCACGCCACACCACAGCGCTTTCCCGTACGCCGCTCTACTCCTTGGCAATCGCGCTCAATGCTCGGATGACCGAGTTTTCGGGTTGGGAAATGCCTGTTCATTATTCTGGCATCACCCATGAACACCATGCCGTGCGATCAACGGCGGGGATGTTTGATATTTCTCATATGGGAAAATTTCGGCTTGTTGGCAAAACTGTTTTGGAGCAGCTTCAAACCCTTGTCCCGTCTGACCTAAGCCGTCTGCAACCCGGAGAAGCCCAATACACGGTGTTGCTGAATGACCAGGCTGGGATTATTGATGATCTGATTTTTTACTACCAGGGCACGGACAGCGATGGTAGCCAGCGATGGATGGCGATCGCGAATGCTGCCACTATCGAAAAAGATAAAGCGTGGATGCTGAGTCATCTAGATTTAACTGAGATGACGTTTGAGGATTATTCAGCAGATCAAGCGTTGATTGCCGTGCCGGGACCGGGTGCCGTTGCCAAACTGCAAACCCTCGTTAAAGAAGACCTGTCTGGTATCAAAGCATTTGGACATTTAGAGGGCACGGTTTTAGGGCAACCTGGATTTTTGGCGCGCACGGGCTACACCGGAGAAGATGGCTTTGAGGTGATGGTGTCGCCTGAAGTTGGGATAGAACTTTGGAAGGCGCTGTTAGCGTTGGGCGTGGTTCCCTGTGGTTTAGGCTGTCGAGATACATTGAGATTGGAAGCAGCAATGGCACTTTATGGGCAAGATATCAACGACACAACCACGCCTTTGGAAGCTGGATTAGGTTGGCTGGTTCACCTAGATAGTAAAGGTGATTTTATCGGGCGCTCCATTTTGGCATCCCAAAAACAGAATGGGGTGCAGCGTCGTTTAGTGGGCTTGCAGATGCAAGGGCGCAATATTGCACGGCATGATTATCCGGTGATCGCAAACGGTACAGTTGCAGGAGTGGTGACTAGTGGCACTCAGTCGCCCACGATGGGTCAACCGATCGCCCTTGCTTATGTGCCTACTGAGTTTTCTAAACTAGGTCAGCCATTGGAGGTCGAAATTCGCGGCAAGCTCCATCCCGCGATCGTGGTCAAGCGTCCTTTCTATCGTCGCCCTCAAACCTCATCCTTTTAACAGGAATATCGAGTCATTCGTGGAAATTATTTACGAAAATCGCTAGGAATCCTAATTTTTGAGGTATGAGTTATAAGGGTTGCATTTCAACCTTCACGTAAACTCTCAACTCAACTTGAAGACTATGGCACTGGAATATCCTAGCGATCTGAAATATCTTGACACTCATGAATATGCACGGCTAGATGGAGAAATCGCTACTATCGGCATTACTGCATTTGCGATTGACCAACTCGGCGATATCGTATTTCTGGAGTTGCCTGAAATGGGAGATGCGATCGAGCAAGGCGAGAAATTTGGCACGATCGAATCTGTGAAAGCAGTTGAAGACCTCAACGCTCCGGTTAGCGGCACTGTGATTGAGATCAACGGTGCTTTATTAGAAGCGCCTGAGCAAGTGGGGGATGATCCCTACGGTGAAGGGTGGCTGCTAAAAGTGCGAATTGACGAAGACATCAACTTAGATGACACGTTGTCATCTGATGAATATCGAGCGCAGGTTGAGGGAGAATAAATATTTCATTCTCCAGCCCTATCCGCCGCATTTGCTCAATCCGCCGTTCGTTCAGCCAACACTGCTGCCAGTCAGTTGGCTAACCAAATCAATTACTGTGCTGCGGCTCAGTTTGGCTTCTCCTTGAGCCATGGCATTGAGTGTGGCATGAGCTAGGGTAAGGGGAATGCGGCAAAAGTCTAAGGCTGGACCTATGGTGAGTGCTGCGGTGTAAGCATCTGCAAGCTCAAGGTTTTGCCGAGCATAATTGTAAACCTGTTCAGCCGTCCATCCGGTTGGAAAGAAATCTACGCCACGAGTTTTATCTTCATTGTGGTTCCGTAGGATATTGACGGCTTGCAAGCCTCTACCGAAGCCGATCGCGTGAGAACGGTTGGTTTTGGTGCCGTCATACCATGCCCAGAGATCCGACAGCAGCAAGCCGACGGCTCCAGCCACGCCAAAAGTGTATTGGTCTAGATCGGCGCGGTCTTCAATTTTCCAGTTGATTCGTGCCCAATATGCCATGCGATCGGACATTGCCGCCGTAGCATCCCACACTCGTGGCGCGATCGAATCTGGTGCCAACAGTGCCCATTCCCCAATTCGATAAGAGACTTCTGGCAGCAAGTCTTTGTAATCGCTGAGCGCACCCGACAAATCACTTGCCTGCATTTCGTGGGTGCCGGATTGCAGCGTCGAGCTAATAATTTGTAGCAGCTTTGCTTTAAGTGCATTGTCCAAGGTTGGATGATCTTCAATTTCGTCGATCGCGCGCATACACAAGTAACCAGAAGCCACCGCTTCTTGAAGCCCCGCTGGCAAGCGACTAATGGGAATATAAAACGTCCGACTTGTCTCTTCTAATACTTCTAAAGCACTTTTGCATAGCTGCATGGATTCACTCCTCTAAGTCATTACACCAGGTTGGCTCTAAATATACAACAAGACGTTTCATTTAAGATGAAAATACCTTGATGAACTTAAAAGTCTTTCTCTCTAAAGCAGTTTAATGTCATCTAAAACTCAAAAAATATTCTATCTATCAACATTTTTATTGAGTGTTGTTGAGCAAAATTAGTTGCCTTTGAGGAACACATTTCAAGCAGAAAGTATTCAAATAAAACTCTTTTTAAGTGGACAAGTTTGACCATCCTAAAACGAACTAACGACTGTAGGCTTGAGCTTTGCAGCACAACCAGATCGCAAATCAAAAGAATCTGTCTAATAAATAACGACTTTAATTAAAGCGTTAATATAAATAGACTGAAACAGAACTTATCAACTTCAGCTTGATATTTAATAGGAATCGAAAAAGTTCCTAGACTATACTAAGTAGCGATTCTAATTCTGTTATAGAAACAATCGGTTATCATCGTTTCTTCACTACTGGCAGTAAGATTTCCGGAAGATAAGTAATTAGAAATCTCAAAACTGAAACAGTAGTAACCTATGCAATTGTTAGCACGGCGATTGATAGATATTGGCTTTAAATCCATTTGGACTGAGAACAAAGCTGCTATTCTCAGCCCAAACAATCGCATTAGCGGCTCATGCTAAACACCGAACCGAGCGATCGCCCAATGTTTTGAGGATTCATCGCATCCACGGCTGCTGTTGGCTCATAGCCACAATGCACCATACAGTCGGCACAGCTAGGGTTGCCACTTGCGCGACCATATTGACTCCAATCAGTGCCGTCTATTAGCTCTTGATAGGTTTTATAGTGCCCCTCGTTGAGCAAGTAGCAAGGCTTTTGCCAGCCTAATACGCTAAAGCTCGGCATTCCCCAAGGGGTGCATTCGTAGTCTTTCTCGCCAATTAAAAAGTCGAGAAATAGCGGATTGTGGTTAAAGTTCCAGTTCTTTTTGCCTGCCGTGTAAGGAGCCAAAATATCGCGGAACAATGCCTTTGTTTGCTCCCGCTTTAGGAAGTGGTCTTGATCGGGTGCCCACTCATAGCCATAGCCCGGAGAAATCATCATGCCATCCACGCCAAGGGTGGCGACAAAATCAAAGAAGTTTTGAATTTCTTTGGGATCTGATCCCTCGAATACAGTGGTGTTAGTGGTAACGCGAAATCCTTTCGCTTTAGCAGCTTTGATTGCTTGTACAGCCGTATCAAATACCCCTTTGCGATCGACGCATTTATCATGCAGTTCACGCAGCCCATCTAAATGCACACTAAAAGAAAAATAGGGGGATGGTTCAAATTTGTGCAGACTCTTCTCTAGCAAAATGCCGTTCGTACAAAGATAAATGTACTTACGACGTGCCACTAAACCGCGCACAATTTCATCAATTTGAGGATGAAGCAACGGTTCACCACCAGGGATTGCCACCACAGGCGCACCGCATTCTTCCACCGCTGCAAAACAGTCTTCAGGCGACAGGTTTTGTTTCAAAATCTCGACTGGATGCTGGATTTTGCCGCAGCCAGAACAAGCGAGATTGCATCGAAATAACGGCTCTAACATTAACGTCAAGGGATACTTTTTGCGCCCTTTCAATCGTTGGGTAACGATGTATTTGCCAATATCCATTGCTTGTTGAAAACTAACTGCCATGACGCGATTTGCTCCTCACTGGAAAAATAGGGAATTGGTTTCGGGTTTTGGGTTTCAGACTATCTATCGCCGTGCAAGCTAGGATTTATGCATAGCACTTGGTTACAAACCACTCTACGGCATCTTTTAAGGCGGCAACAATTGGAGTTTGGGGAAGCCCTAATTCTTGCACCGCTTTTGAAGCATCGTAGTACATCAGTTGCCCTGCCATCCGCACGCCGTCGATCGCAACAGATGGCGTTTTGCCCAATTTGGCTAACAGATATTCATCGATCGACGCGACGGAAAGGGGAATCCAGGCAGGAATGGAGCGCGAGGGGGCAGGGAGTCCGGTGATTTGCTCTAGTTGATCAAGCAGTTGCTTGAGGGTCATGTTTTGGTGCCCTAAGATATAGCGATCGCCTGTCTTCCCCTTTTGGTATGCCAGCAAATGCCCCCATGCCGCATCCTGCACATGGATGAGATTTAGACCAGTATGTAGATAAAAGGGCATTTGGCGACGCAAAAACCGCAAGACAATATCTCCTGTGGGCGTGGGTTTAATATCCCAGGCTCCGATTGGCGTACTGGGATTCACAATGACGATGTTTTGCCCAGATTGTGCCGCGTTGACGGCTTCCTGTTCTGCCCAATATTTAGATTGCTTGTAAGCTCCAATCAGCTTTTCCACTGGGCTTTGGTAGCTTTCGTCAGCAATCGCGCCTTGCTTCACCCCAATCGCCGCGACTGAACTGGTGTAAACCGTGCGCTCAATTCCGGCAATACGCGCCGCTGCTAAGACATTGCGCGTTCCCAGGACGTTGTATTTATGCAGAATGTCGCGATCTTTTTTCCAGAGGGAGTAGTGGGCAGCAACATGAAATAATCCCTGGCAGCCAACCATTGCCTGATCTAAGTTGCGATCGCCGAGACTGCCCTGCACCAGTTCCACATCCAATCCCTGCAAATTATCCAATCGACTGTTTGGGCGCACCAATGCCTTAACGGCATACCCTTCTTGCAGTAGCAGACGCACAAGATTCGCCCCCACAAACCCCGTTCCCCCTGTAACAAATACCTGTGTGCCGCTCATCTCTATTTTTTGTTCTTATTCTGTGAGTAGACGTATATTTTCAACCATTGAAGCGATCTCGGATGATTACCCTTCACTTCGGCGGCGATCACGTAATTCTCTCAAAATTCGACGACTTTCTAACTGCATTCCTCTAATATCGACACTATTTTGCATCACGAACTGATAAGTTTCAACGCCCATCTGAACCAAGTCTTCAATGCTTGCACGAGTATCCCGCCGATCTTCAGCGATCACTACTCTTAAATCGGCGATCGCGCTAGCATTTGCCTCGATCGCACGAGCGTTAGAATCAACGATTTTTCTGGTTTCCTCTAAACCTTTGGCAGTAGAATCAACGATTTTCCTCGTTTCTTCTAACCCTTTGGTATTAGACTCAGCAATTTTCCTCGTTTCCTCTAAACCTTTGGCAGTAGACTCAGCAATTTTCTTGGTTTCTTCTAACCCTTTGGCGGTTTCTTGTTGTTGTAAGGCAACTTGCCCTAACACTTCTCTAATCTCATCAAACGTCATGGCGGTTTTCCTTTTGTTTAAACTGCTTTTACCCCTTAGCCTAATTCGTCAAAACTAAGGCTAGTGCGCTGATTTTCTTATCTTTCGCACTGTCTTGTTGAGCCAAGTCTGGAAATTATCTAGCAGGGCGTAGAGGACGGGGATGACGATCAGGCTGAGCAGAGTGGAGGTGATTAAGCCGCCCATGATAGCGATCGCCATCGGCGATCGCAGTTCAGCCCCAGCGCCCCAGCCAACCGCGATCGGCAGCATTCCTAACAGGGTTGCAACAGTGGTCATCAGGATAGGGCGGAAGCGAACGGGAGCCGCTTTAAGAATGGCATCATCTCGCTGGAGACCCGATCGCCGCAGTTGGTTAATGTAATCCACAATGAGGATCGCGTTTTTGCTAGTTAAGCCCAGCAAGAAGATGATGCCAATTAAGGAAATGATGCCAAAGTCGCTCCGGGCAATCAGCAAGCCCACCATGGCACCGACAATCGACAGCGGCAACGATAGGAAAATTACGAGGGTGTCTGTCCAGCGGCGAAACAGCACGAACAGCACGACCACAATGCACAGCAAAGACAGCGCTAGGGTTTTGCCAAAGCCACTCAAAACTTCGTCAATTCTGGCAGAATCGCCGCCCAACCGCAGAGTAATCTCTGGGGGAAGCACCGCTTTAGCCTCTGCGGTGGCGCGCTCGCCTGCTTCGCCAATGGTTAATCCTTGCCCCAAATTGGCGCTAATGGTGGCAACGCGCTGTTTATTGGTGTGCTGAATTTCGCGAATGTCACTGTCGGAATTATTTTGCGCTGTGGTGGAGACATCGACCAACCCAGGAATTTTGGCGAGGCGAGTTTGAATCTGTTGGGCAGCGCGATCGAGAGCTGGCAAATCATTGCCCTGAATCTGCACCTGCACGGGTTTATCGCCGCCCGTATCCACGAACTGAATGTCTTCAATGCTGGTGGTTACGCCTTCAATATTAGGCAAATCTCGCCGAAACCGATCTTGAATATCGCTAGTATTAGCGGTGCGATCGCCCTTCAACTTTATATAAATAATGCCCTTGTTTGGTTCGCCTTGCCGTGACCCAACGATGGTAAACGTACTTTCGACATCGGGCGATCGCTGGACAAATCGGTCTAGCTGTTTGGCGACCTGGAGTGAATCCTTCAGCGGGTCAAACTCCGGTAGAGATGGGCGACTTTGTGCCGCTGCGAGTTGGGGTGATCCGGGTGGTAGCTGACGAGGATCGATCGCACTTTGCCCGATCACCTGCCCCGATAGTGCCTGTTTCAGTGCATCTGGGATCTCTGGTGTCGGAGCAATGTAGGAAATATTAAATTCGCCGCGATCGAGTTTGGGAATGAACCCTTTGGGAATCAGCGGGATCAGCGCTAACCCACCCACAAAACTAGCAAGGGCGATCGCCACCACAATCCCCTTATGATTGAGCGCCCACTGCAACAGCCGTCGATACTGCTGATTTAACCAATCGAACCCGCGCTGAAAGCGATCGGCAATGGTGGGATGATTGGGATCGCGAGGTTTGGGCGGTTTTAGCCAGGATGCTGCCAGCAGGGGAGATAGGGTTCGGGCAACCAGCAAAGACGTGATCATCGCCGCCGAAATGGTGATGCCAAAGGGCTTGAAGAATTGCCCTAACGCGCCGCCCATAGTGCCCACAGGTAGAAAAACGGCGATCGCGGTTAAGGTGGCAGCAGTAACCGTTAATCCAATCTCATCGGTTGCCGCAATTGCCGCTTGCCGGGGAGCTTCTCCTTCTTCTAAATGGCGCGCAATATTTTCTACATCGACGATCGCATCATCCACCACATTGCCAATCACCAACGCCAGCGCCAGCAGGGTAATCGTTTCTAAATTGAACCCATAAAACGCCATGACAATGAAAGTTCCCAACAAAGACATGGGAATTGCTAGCGCCGAAATAACCGTTGCCTTCCAGTTCCACAAAAAGGGATAAATCACGATCACCGAAAGAATCATCGCCTCAATCAAGGCTTTAACGGTCTCCTCAGTGGCGGCTTCAATATAATCGGCTTGGGTTGCAGCCACAGAAAATTGCACAGCGGGCAGTGTGGTTCGCAGCCGTTCCACTTCCTGATTCACCTCGCGCACCACTTCCAGGGTATTGGCATCGCTCTTTTTCACCACTTGAAACGCGATCGCTTCCTGCCCGTTAAATCGAACTAAGGTACCGCTTTTGATCAAATCTTCTAGTGTCGGCGGTTTGGTCAAACCCAGTTTGCGCGGCTCACCCGACAAGGTCACTTTCAATACGCCGGGTAGTTTGGCGATCGCGGGAATAATCTGATCTTTTACCGTCTTGCTCAAGGCTTTTAAATTTTCCGATGAACTCACGCTATCTTCAGATGAACTCGTGATCGCATAGCTGACGACTGCCGCTTCATTCAAATTAACCGGAATTACCTTGGTCGTCGTTTTGGCAGGTAATCCCACAGTTTTCAACGCCGACTTCACCGTGCGAGTCGCCTCCTCCAAATTGGTGCCCACAACAAACTTGAGCCGCACCACCGATTGCCCTGGATAGGTGGTAGATTCCACCACGCCATCCAGTTGGTTTAACCCGCTCAGCGTCGCTTCAATGGGGTTAGTCAGCTTTTGCTCAGTTTCCACAGCAGTTTTCAGCGGTGCGGAAGCATTTACCACCACCACCGGAAAGGTAATATCTGGAAACAGCGCATATTTGAGCGAGCTAAATGCCAGCACCCCTGCTACAACCACTGCCAGCCAAAAGCTAAGCGTTAAAACCGGACGCTGAAGGGCAATTTTGGAAATATTGAAGCGCGATCGCACAGATTTGGGAGCTAAATTGTCCATTAAATCGGATGGTGATAAGTGACTGGCGTATTGCCATAGTACCGAACAGTTTCCCAATTTCTGAATCAACTGGTTGATAAATCTTTGACCGATGACGACGCGATTTTTGAATTCCCTGATGAGAGTAGTAACTTCCCAACCTTAAAAAACTGTAAATTTCTTAAGAATTATTTATCTCTATAGATTCAGTGCTAGCCTATTTCTCTGCTGGCGATCACTTTAAATCGTTTGAAAGCAGAGAGGTTCAGTTTTTGTCCAAAAGTAACAGCCCGCAGAGACCGCAAACAAATCCTTTAACAAAGTGGTTGGCACTGGATTGGAACCGACCAGAGCGATCGTACAACCCAGATGTGCGTGATTTTCTGGCTGGATTGCTGGATTATCCCAAAGATCGTGTTGTGACTGAAGATGCAGGCGGCGGCGGTTATCCAGACATTAAGCTGCTAACTCCAGAAAAAATTGCCTGGGTCGTGGGCGATCTGAAGAAAGAGGATGCCGAACTCACAATGGAAAGTGGACGACGCAATCTCTGGAGCCAAAAACGCAAGTATGTTGAAGGTCTAACCCGATACGTTTTATTTCTCACAGCCCATTACCTCTGGCTCGTTTTACCCACAGGTGAAGCTGTTGCAGGATTTGAAGATCCGTGCAATTTATCTGAAATAACCTTTGAAGAATTACGAGAAAAGTTCCAGTTCCTTTCTTACGAGCAGGCAACTCATCGAAATCAATGGGCAACATTCATTGATGGACAATTGCCCTATGTTTACTTAAAGTTGGATGAACCTGAGACCCTCGATCGCCTGCGACAAGATTTGCAAACCAGCTTTACTGAGTTGAATACAGCGGCGGAGGGGGCGATCGCCACCTTAATTCAGCAATACACAGAATTTAAATCCCAGGAACAGGAAATTCAGCGCAATCTAGTTGATACCGGCGATACGCAGCGACGAGCCTTTGTGAAACTGCGGTTTAAGTTTGACTTTCATCGACATTTGTTTGAAGATCTTTTACCTCGCTTTGAAGACCAATATGGACGCGATGTCAACGCAAAAGGGAAACAAGTTGAAGAACGAATTCGAGAATCCTTCGTTGCCGACTCCGTGGCGGTGCTGGTTGCCCGTGTGTTATTTCTGCGCCTGATTGAAGATTTAGGGCTAACCAAAAATAAAAAGCGGCGGTTGTCGAATGGAGGACCGCAAGACTGGGCAGCATTTGTAGACCATTTAACCGATGATGCTAAGGCATTGGTTGAGCTAGTTGCTAAAGATGTCGGGCGGTTGTATCACGAACCCTTTGAACGCAACTTATTCGACTGGATTTATCAAACCAATGGCGCATTAGATGAAGCCTTGCAGCGGTTGATTCTACGATTTAACGCCTACGATTTTGCAGGCTTATCAGAAGAAATTCTGGGAGATATCTATCAAACATTCTTGCCTGCTGCGAAACGCAAGCGATTGGGAGAGTTTTACACGCCAGCCTCGATCGTCGATTGGCTGCTAGAACAAACGGTGTTTCGTCATGGCGAGGGAAAATTGCTTGATCCATCTTGTGGCAGTGGTTCGTTTTTGGTGCGCTATATGCATCGCTGCCTGGAAGACGCGAAAACTAGAGGCTTAGATGCAGATACCGTCTTGCAAGAGCTACAAGCAACCGTTTGGGGCTTTGATCTGAATCCCTTTGCCGCGTTTATTAGCCACTTTCAGTTGATGTGGGCATTGGTGCGCTTTAAACCCTCCACGAATCCCACAGATATTCCTAAAATTCACGTCTATAACCTCAACAGTTTGCTGCAAGAGTCGGATCTCGTCACGCTATTGGGAGAAGGATTTTTGGCTCCTGGTTCCGCAGAACGCGATCGCGATCAGTGGAAATATATTGTAGGCAACCCGCCTTATATCCGGGCAGAACGGGTGAAGTACGGCGATGAAATGAAGGGCTTGTGGCACCAGGTTTGGGGGCAAAATGCGGATACAGGTTTGGTGTTTCTCTACCGTGCCTTGACTGAATCGCTGGAAGCAGGCGGTTGGTTGGGAATGGTGGTGAGTGGCGGCTATGCTAACTCGGAAGCGGCGGCGAAGGTATGGAAACTGCTCTATCCGCGACGAGATGCAGCGCTCCGAAAAATTGTTTGGTTGGAGTTTACCGACAAACCTGTATGGGATGTGGCGCGGGTGCCGCTGATTCTAGTGATTGAGCGAACTCCAGCCAAAGACGATGACGAAATTGAACTCTATGTTCCTACTAAATGGACAAGTGACGAACCACCCGTAAAAATCAATTACAAAGATTTTTTTGATGCCAAAGTGAGTCCTAGAGTGACAGGCATCGACCCCAGCAACACGCTTGAGGGTTTGTGGGGAGACTACTTATTACCGTTGTTGCATCCTGAAGATGTACCACTCTTGAAAAAGCTCTATCCCAATGGAAATGGTGGTAATTGTGTCGAGTTAAAGGAAGCAGTCGCACGACAACTCAGCCGCAACAATCGCCCTTTTTGGTGGACGTATGGTATTCAACGCGGCGGCGCGGAAGTAACTCCAGAACCGACCGGAACGAAACCGATTCAAGTCATTGCTGGACGCAGTTTGGCAATGGGGTGGCAGGGTGAACCCGCAGGCTGGGTTGACTTGGAAGCGGTTAAAAATAGACCCAACGGTAAATTGAGTTTATGGGCTGAT
>CASBQE010000305.1 GCA_949127665.1 Synechococcales cyanobacterium PMM_0083 | reverse complement strand
TTCCACCAAACTTGCAGCCACAAAGGCGATCGCAAAGCAGCCGATTCCAAGCCACACCGGAAGAAGTTCAATCATGCCTATCTATTCCTCGCACTCACTTCTTCAAAGTATAGAGTTCTACTCGGAGTTAGTTACTTTGTTTTCTGCATAAATCACCAGAGGGTAGTTGATGATTTTTACACTCTAACGGCTTAAACCATTTCATTGAGCTTGTTGAGATTGTGGTACAGAGCTTGGCGGCTGGGGTTGGGGCGATCGCAACACCGTAAACGCTAGCCCCCAGCCAATCACTAGCCCCGCGCCCCCAAAGCGAACAATCTGCCAAAACGGTTTTTCCCAGCTAAACAAGCGACTTTCTAGCTTAACTTCCAATTCATCCAGGCTGTCTTGAATGTGCTGAAGCTCAGCTTTCAATTCTGGCGAAGCAGCGTTTTGAAGTTGTCGCTTCACTTGCGCTTGACGCTGCTTGAGCGTGGCTTGTGCGGTTTCGGCTTGCTGAACCTGGCTGTGGCGGTCTTTAAGTTCCTGAAGCGATCGCTCCACTTCTACAAGCTCCTGCTCAAAATTCGGTTCGTCGGTGCTAGGTTGGGACATAGTACAGTGAAATTTATCAGCACCCTTTAAGGATACTGCTCATGACGATAGTGAACGGTTTTGTCTCCGCTTCGGAGCTAGATGAACCCCGGAAAGAGTCACCAAATCTCGCAGATTTTAGTGCGGAGGAGTTAGCGCAGGCGTTGATGACGAAGCTGACGATCACCGATAAAGATTGGCATCGGCTTAAGGCAAACCGGAAAGCCAGAGCTTCTGAGCAAGCGATCGCGGCGTTGGTCTTTTTACTTAAAAATCAACCTGAAGAAGCCCTACCTCGACTGCAACAAGCGGTTAATTGGTTAGATCGCTCCATTTCTGCGCCACCCTGCGAAACTCATGGAAAATAGGTGAATCCCGATTAGAAAACACGCGATCGCGTAGGTATGCAGAGTGCAGCGAAAACCACAGGGATATCTTACTGCCCTTTTTTCAGAGCCACAGACATATCCACTTGTCCAGTGCTGGAGTCAGCCTGGGTAGACGTGATGCCGATGCCGCGAATTGAGTTTAGCAGCGCGATCGTGTCGGCAGGAAGCCCTCTTTGGGAAATGGCACCCACGCGAGTCAGCAAGGTTAGGGTTTTGTCCATATCAACGTAGACGTAGCCCAGATTTGGCTTGGGTAGATTGCCAGTGATTCCTTTGAAGGTGTCGCTAGAATCCAGAGTTGGCGAGGGATTGGTTGCGATGGTTTCAGCTAAAGGTCCACCGAAAGCAACAAATACAGAGCTATCGTCTAACCAGCCATGCCCCAAAACGGCACCCATGGGGCTGTTCCACTCAGTAATTTTTTTGCCTTGCATCTCTCGCTGCTGAACCAAAACGGCGTTCCCTTTCGCCAAATTATCCAGTTTGCTGAGAGCGTTTTCGGCGGCTTTGCGATCGCTGGTGTTAAACACCATCACCCCGCCAAAACCCACTTGAGACAAAATGCCGCGATCGGAGGGAATCAGCGCCATGCCAAACTCGCCGTCCATCCAGCCAAAAATATCTTTGTCTAGATCAAAATCTGCCGATTTAAATGCTTGACGGGCTTGGGCGATCGCTTGCTCTCCTTCTGGATAGGATTTAGCTTGCTGGGTTGCCTGATTCCAATAGCTGCTTAAATTCGCGCCGCTAATCAATGCCAATGTATTGGCAGGTAGTTGAGCAATCACTTTGCCGGGAGTAGGTTTGTAGTCCCATTTGGGCGCTTGAGGATTCATCGCGGCGACCGCTTTAATCCGTATTCCACCCTCATCCGTCCCGATTCCAGCCACTAGAGACTTGACCTGCTTAAGCTGTTCTAATGTGGCAGAGGGGAGCGAAGTCGTTTGATTGCTGCTATTTGTCAACGCCTGAACCGCACCAGCGTAATCCACCAGATAGACTTGGGCGATTGAGTTTTGCACATCCACACCCTTCGCCAGCAAACTGTCTGCGCCGGGTTTAGAAGCAAAGGAAGGCTGCCCTTTAGTGGTGTTGATCGCGTCTTCTAAGCCTTTGCGATCGCTGGCAATTACCAAGTAATCTTTGACAACTGCTGCAAAAACAGAGTTGGCTGTATTTTCAATAATCTTATTGCCTTGATAATCGCTTTCTTTTGCCTTGCTGCCGCCCTGATTTGCCAACTTCATGGCAAAGTTCATGGCGCTAATTTTGTCTTTAATGCTGGTCACCACTAGTACGCTGGTTTTCTGGGTAGTGCCTGAATTGGGCAGTAGCGCCACCATCGTATTGCCAACCCAGGGTTTCAGGTCTTTCTCAATATCAATGTTGCTCTGGGTTAAAAGTTGCTGCTGCAAGGTGTTCCATTTCTCCGCAACCACCACTTTCGCTTCCGGTGTGCCAAACTGCTTGAGCTTTGTCCAGGCTTGTTCATCTGCCGAAATAAAGGCAGCCATGTAGGCATCATCGGGCACAATTTGGGCGATCGCCAGTGGAGTCATCACATCTTTCGATGGGTTTTTGAAATGCATGTAGGCGGCGGTTCCACCTGCGGCGATCGCGATCGCGCCAATTGCGGGAGCCAAAAATTTCGTTGCAGACATCCAATTTTCCTCAAGAACTTTAATTAGCAGATCGACTGAAACTGTCTGGTTTAGCACCCAAAGCGGAAGCGATTTTGAAGTTACTCCTAACATTCCCGCTATTAGTCAAAACACACTTCTGAAGGTGGATTCCGGAGTGGAGATCGCGATCGGCTTGATACACTAAACGGTGTAGTGCTTAACCTAGGTGGTGCCCCTTGCTAGATGAACAGGCAAAAAAAACGATGCTCCGTAAAATTCCCCACGGGCTATATATTTGTGGCGTGAAAGAGGG
>CASBQE010000304.1 GCA_949127665.1 Synechococcales cyanobacterium PMM_0083 | reverse complement strand
GCCTGGGCGAGTTCGTAAGACTTCTGATCGGTATCGAATGGGAAATAGAGGTGAATGCCGCCACTGTAGGAACTGGTGATCGGGATAAAGCCAACCAATCCTATTAGCTCTAGGGCAGCAACCAGGCGCGGAATGGCGAACGGATCATGCCGGGGATGGTAGAGACTACCGCTGTCAATATCGAACAGTAGATAGTTGGTTTTGGAACCGAAGCGCACGCCGTAGAGATAGCCCCCTTGAAGGATCAAGCGATCGCTTAACGGATGACGGCTTTCGGTCTGCCACTGGGGTTTGGCGGTGGGCTGGGGATGCTCTGCCCAGAGGTAATCGTGTCGATGGGGAAACAGCGCCAGGAAGGGGTTTTTCCCTTCCGCCACGGACTGAAACTGAGATGAGAGGGCTAGCTGCATGGGCTGCCCTCCCAAAGGTCACAAAATCTTCGATGCATGATGAACTTCCTATGTTGGAACAACAGGGAATAGGAAGCTATGCAAGAAGTTGAACAATTCGTCAAAGATGTTGCACCTTTTGACAAATTGCTACTAAAATTGGCATAGCAAAGCTGGATGACCTAACGTTTGCTTTCCGGGCGCAGTTAGAGTCTCCAAGTCCTATTCAAAAGTGAATAAAAGATAAAAGTCTTTCCGCCCCTTCTGTTGACGCAGTGGGGGTTTCGACTTTTAAAGGGTTTCTATGTCACGGGCTGACCTCCTGGGGGTTTCAAACGGGAAACTTGTTGACTCGGCTGCGGCTTTGGCGGTTGCCATCGATGTGGGCTGTAGAGAGTCTGTCTGATCTAACCCCAGATCTGGGGAAATGCCGCACTTTTCAAGAAACTTTTTGGTAAGACAGGTGTTTTGGATGGCTGCACTCGCGGTCTCTTCTAGGACTGCTGACGATTCGCCTCTAAAAGCTCAGTCACCGCATCCTATTGATCGGGGTATTGGCATCCTCTCAAGAAACATCTTCTAGAGAGTGATCGCTTGCCTTAAGCAGCCACTCTATCCAGCAATTTGTTAACCGTTGCCGCCTGGGTTGCAACTAACTTGGATAACTCCATCGCAGTAAGCGCTTGCTGTTCAGCTACTTTCAAGTGTCCATCAACTGATAGAGCCAACCTGTCGATGCTGCCAGCCATGCGATCAACTGTGAGCGTGAGCCGATCAATACTCTGTGATTGCTCACCAATTTTCACGGCTAGATCATCAATGCGGCTCACAAGCTGACGGTTGCCAGCTTCCATGCTCTCTCTTAACTGCTCGTTAGCAAGCTGCTGAGATTCTCGCATTCTCGAAATTTGATCCCCTTGCATTGCGGTGATGTCGAGAAGATTTTGAATCGCCCGGTTCAGTTCATTTGCCATCGCGATCGCTCTCCTACTTTTCTTTTATCAATTTCTGTTCAGGGATCTTTCCTTGTCCTTCCGCCTCCTCAATAATTTTCTGCAATAGATAAGCAGCCAAATTCGCCACCGGGCGACCTTCTGAATCTGCCCATCCCTCAAGCCTTTGATAAACCCCATCTGGAAGGGTAACGTGAATTCGCTTACTCACAGAATCTTGTAACTGGTTGTTGCTTTGATGATACATACAAGATCCTCAATGTGATCAAAAAACCCAGTTCAGGAGCATTTTAGCTACAAAATAGCTACAAACATGTTAGCATCCATTTTAGAAATCGGAACAGACCAGAAACAGCACCAGAACGCCAGGAAACGATCACATCGTGTTCCTAGCTGTTTCATGCGCGTTCCACCCGTTCCACTCTAGTGCCCACACTGTTTAGAGGTGCCATGAATATTTCACTCACCAAATTTTGCAAAGACCACGACCTACCCAAATCCAGCGTTTACCGCCGCTGCCAAGAATTGAATATCTCCACAGCCGATGGTCTAGAGGCTGGTGACGCGGATCGCCTTTTGAATGAATTCGATTGCATCCCTCCGGTCGAAGAACCCGCCGTCACTGCCACTGCAACTGTGGAAGTAGGCAACCATCAAATTGTGCTAGCAACACCCCAACTGCCCCAAACTTACAGCTTAGAATCCCTCCGAACCTCTGAAGCCATTTCGATGGATGACCCGCTAGCCGTTGCCCAACAGTTTTTAGAAGTTGCCAATAATCTCACCACCGCCATGAAAGGCGACATTGCTCAGCGAGAGCAGCGCCTAAACGAAACCCGCAAAGCCAAAGATGCGATCGCTGGTAAAGCGGCTGAACTGCGGTTGGAATCACGCCTCTATCAACTGCAAACGAGCGTTCTCGATCAAAGCGTCACGGCTGAAACCACCGCATTGCAGGAAGCCTTAGCCCAACTGCAAACACTGGGAAAGCCCCAAAGCTCCTAACCTATTTCCTTTGCGTAATTTTTGGGATCGGAATAGCCCTCTTTTTTGGGTATTTACCCATCTCGAATACTGTTTGGTTAAAAAC
The DNA here is from genome assembly GCA_949127665.1 of Synechococcales cyanobacterium PMM_0083. GTDB lineage: Bacteria > Cyanobacteriota > Cyanobacteriia > Leptolyngbyales > Leptolyngbyaceae > ULC077BIN1. Next base: position 730 of record CASBQE010000304.1, on the reverse strand, counting down.
CGTAGAACCCGCGCCAAAAGAGGTCCATCCCCAAAATAGGTTTTAGTCAAAAAACAGCAGAGCTAAATGAGATCGCGATTGCTCATGTCCACCCACCATTCTTGATCATTAATTTTTCACGCCATAAACCAGGAGATTGATTGATGCCACAAGCCTGTTTGAACAACGCCCTAGCTGATTTCCCAGAGTCAAGTCGGGCTTACGTCAAGGGTCAAATTGCCAAGCTCGAATCTGGTCGACATAACGCAGATGACTGCCTGTGGCGGATTGCGTCTTGTGCTGATTTGAAGCTGGATGTAGATGCTTACCTTTCAATGAGCAACCGCGATCGCGCGTTGGTTCGTCAATTTATTTCTGAGTTCCTCGATAAGTAGAAGAGAGCGATGTTGCTCCGCAAGGCTAACGCCAACGCGCATCCGACCAAGAACAGCGTTGGCGTAGCCTGTGCGTTCGCGCAGCGGCTCTGCAAAGAGCTAGCACGTATCGCCCCTTCCAAAAAGCAAACCCTCACAAGGATTCACCCTATGAAATTACCATCAACCATCCGCCGCCGTCATCGCATCCCTTTGATAGTTGGCTTTGTAACCCTCGGAGCGATCGCGCTATCTCTTCCTTCCATTCAATCCAATTCCGACCGGTGGGGACGCTTAACCAGCACCGTCTCACAAGAGGCGCAAATGACCGAACTGATGAAAGCACGGCATGAAGCACTAATCGAGCGCTCTGTTAT
>CASBQE010000303.1 GCA_949127665.1 Synechococcales cyanobacterium PMM_0083 | reverse complement strand
GGTCTAAACCCTGACGGCTAAAAATCAGAACCGCCAGCCAATCGTTTAATGGGGTGAAGTCTTTCAGGTAAAGAAAGATTTCGGCAAAGAAGCTGAAGTAGAGGTTGTTATCGCGATAGCCCATGATTTCAACGAACACAATGGGCGAGTTTGGCTCCTGGACAGATGGGGTAAGAATACCATCCAGTCGGAAGCTGGTTTGCTTCACTTCCTGGGAACCAAAGGTATAAGAAACCGCTGCTGGAACTTCCTCACCCATTAGCTCAAACACCAGTTCTGGATGGTCGGAGAACAGTCGATAAAACAGGCTGTCGGTTTTCATGCCGCAACAGAATAAAGTCTTTGTACTATATCATCACTTCAGCGATCGCCTCCAGGTTCGAGATCGCCGCCCACAGTGGATCACTTTCGGGTTCAAGCACTACGGCTGATTGGGGATGCTTCTCATCTACCGATAGCTGCATCATTAACCATTCCTGCGTCTGCTGATGCAACTCATCAGTCCATCTATGCGTCATTTTTTGAGGCATCTGGTCTAGATGAAAGGCAACGATAATCAGTTTCAAATCGCTGGGGGCGATCGCAAAGTGTTGGGTGACTGTCCACAATTTAACTAAGTCGCTCCAGTTCAGTTCGGGCGATCGTAAGCCCCACTCAACCAGTTTAGGGATGCCGTGCCGAAAGCCTAGATTCACGTCTACCTGAATAGTATGGACTATATCCTCCACGTTGAGAATGGTGGAAATAGGCGTATGTAAATACAGTTTTTTATTGGGTTTGAATAAATTGGGGAGTAATGTTTGCACCTGATAAACCAATTCATCAAGCACAGGATCAGCATCCAGGAATGGTTGGATTGGTAATCCTAGATGCCATTGACGAATGACTCGCTGTAGCTGCTCTTGGAGATGAGGAGTGTGATGGGTATAGGAGGGGATGTGTTGATTACGGTCAGACTGAATTCGATGGAGGTCAGAAATCGTGATTAGCATTGGTCACCCAAACAACGTCGGGGGTCTATGCCAGTCGACAGGTTGCCCAGTCCATCACGTTTGTCAACGCCTGATTGGGAGAGGGTTAATCCTTCCGTTGGGACTAGAGGAAACGCCGCAAATTTCGCAAGCTGAATAGCGATGTTTACCGATGCGCGATCGCCCCTTCACCCATGCCCTTATTCTTCACTCCATCAACGTCTTCCACTAAGCCGATCATTGCAGTATCCCCTAACAACTATTTGGTGCCGTTTACCAGCGTGTTTCGGGACTACAACAATCCCAAAGGTTGGGCATTCATGGGTGCATTTCTACTAATGGCACTGGTGATGCTGATTGCAGGCAAGGGCAGAGGCAAAATTACCACAGGTCGGATGTCGGGTAGAGCCGAGCAACTGGCAGCGACAGGGCTGGCACTCAAGCAACTGCGTCAGCAACGGCACGATCGGGTGACACTCTGGTGCGGCAAACCCCGTTACTGGATAGGAAGTCTACGTCGTCCATCAGTGCTAGCAACTCGTGTGCAAACTCTGCTAGGAGCGTCGCCAACCGTCTACCTGCCCGATGCCCAACGCAGCCTATTAGTAATCGGCAAACCGGGCAGTGGCAAGACCTTTAGTGCGATGGATTCGGCGTTGGAAAGTGCCTATGTCCAGGGGATTCCAGTCATCCTCTACGACAAAAAAGGTTCACAAATGGAACTTCACGCACCTCTAGCTGCACGGTATGGCTATCAGGTCTGGGTGTTTGCGCCTGGAGAACCCTATAGCGGTGTGCTCAATCCCGTAGACTTCATTCGAGACCCACGAGATTCGGTGATGGCAGGGGAAATTGCTCAGGTGATTAACCGTAATGCCTCGTTGGGTGGCAAAAGCGATGAGTTTTTTACCAAAGCAGGAGATTTACTGGCACGGGCACTACTGCAATTGATCAAGGCAACCCCTTACCCGGACTTTGCCATGCTCTATGCAGTGCTGAGATTACCCAATCTGGTGCATCGGCTTGACTATGCGGTGCAAACTCGGCAGATGGACGAGTGGGTTGCCACCAGCTTTAATAATTTTCTGGCAGCCAAGGATGCGGAGAAAACAATTTCAGGCATTTTGACGACTGCTGCGGCAACCTTTAGCAGCTTTATTCAGGCTGATTTGCTGCGGGTGTTTCTGGGCAAATCCGATATTCCCACCACGCTTCAGGGACGGCAGATGATTATCTTTAAGCTGGATGATGCTCGCCGCAGTGTGGTTGGTCCCTTATTGGCGGCAGCGTTGCATTTGGAGATTGTGGCAAACCTTTCCCGACCCCGGAAAGACCCGCTGGTAATCTCTCTGGATGAGTTGCCCTCATTGAAACTTGAGCGTCTGCCCCAGTGGATTAACGAATACCGCTCGAATGGCGCGTGCTTTATGCTGGGCATTCAGAGTTTAGAGCAGTTGTATGATATCTATGGCGACAAGATGGGAAGCGCGATCGCCTCTGCCTGTGCCACGCATATCCTGTTTGACCCCGGCAACTTCAAGACAGCAGATGAATACTCTAAGCGTTATGGCGAAAAGGAAGTGGTGGTTCGCAGTCGTTCCACCAGCGTCAGTTCGGGACTGCACGCCAGTCGTTCAACTTCCTGGAATGAGTCGTTGCAAAAAGTACCGCTGATCTCACCGGATGAAATCTTGCGCTTTGAGGAAGGCAAGTGCATCATCACCAACCCGGCTTACCGATCACGGGGGGAAGGGTCTGT
>CASBQE010000302.1 GCA_949127665.1 Synechococcales cyanobacterium PMM_0083 | reverse complement strand
CGCGTCATCGTCAGCAGAAACACCACCACAGAACCGCGAGCCGGATCGTAGGTTTCTGTGCGCCAGAAGGTAAGAAACACTTCCTGAGTCAAGTCTTCGGCTTCGTGAGCGTTGCCTAAAATCCGCAATGCCAGACGGTAAACCACTTCGCCATAGCGGCGGTAGAGCACTTTTAAGGCAGCCAGATCACCCGATCGCATCGCCCGAATCACCGTTGTATCCTCATGGTCTGCTAGTGCCATGTTAGAAGAACCAGCGAATTCCACTGACCACATAGTATGCCCCTGCAAAAATCAATACGACACTTCCCACACCCATGACCCAATCAGAATGCCGGAGCAACACCCGGCTTTGCTTCGCCAGTCCGGTAAACAAGCTGGCGAAAAAGATAATCGCGGTGTATCCCAGGGCGTAACTCACCATTGTCAGGACACTGAGAATCTGTGAACCACTTGCAGCAGAAGCAGCCAGTACCGCAAACAATACTGGACTGGCACACGGTGAACTAATCAGAGCAAACGTTACACCCACCCCATAAGAACCTGGAATAGGCAGAGAGACCTGGTTTTGGGGTAACGGCAGATGAATGATTCCGGCAAAGCTCAATCCCATCAGCAGGATGACGACACCGATGATCAGATGCACCACTCCTTTAAAGTCCACAATCACGGTAGTCGCAAAGGAAGAAAGCAATCCAAATAGGCTCAAAACCGTCACTGTTCCCAAAACAAACCAACCCGCTTTCACGAATGCATCCCAACGAGACGTGACTTTGAGCGTACCGATGTAGCTCAGGTTCACGGGCAGCAGTGCCAGGATGCAAGGGGAAAAGCTGGCAAGCAATCCGCCTAGAAATGCCAGAGTTACTAGAACGAAGGGATTGCTAGTGTCCTGCCGCTCAAACCACTGCTGATAGGTGTTTTCAATCACGGAAATGAAGTAGTCGATGCCAGTGGAGATTGCTGTGAACCGATCGCCCATTAGCACAAGCAATCCGGCTCCAACAAACAGAACCACGGGCAGTAGCCACTTTCGCGATCGAGGGCGCGATCGAGGGCGCGATCGAGGATGAGTAGACATTGGCAACTCAGAATCTTTTTGAGTCATAGGTTGGTTGTTGCAGAAATATCAATGAGGTGTCTTTCGGAAGCTTGCTTGGATTTTAGATCTTGGATTGAATCTAAAATCCACAGTCCAAAATCTAAAATTCTTAAATCTACTTCTTCATTTGGGCGATCGCAGAATCGAGAACCGCCACATAATCTCCCTGATTGGGATTGTTGCGGAACTGCTTCAACACTTTGCCCGTAGCAGGATCAATGATGGCAACCATCGACGTTTGGGTTTTATTTGCCATCAAGAACTCACTCAGCCCCAATTGTTTCGCTTTTGCCTCAGCCATTTGTGTAGTGCCGCGATCGGTGACATCCAACACAACAAAGTTCGCTTTACCCTGATATTGCTGCTTCAAGCTGGATAAGGTAGGCGCAATATTTTTACATCCTGGGCACCAACTCGCGTAAATATCCACCACAACTGGTTTACCTTGCAGTTGTTGAGCCAGCGGTTTTGCCATTGCCCCGGCAATCTGCACCGGTTGGGCAGCACTCAATTCTGGCTTGGCATTCACCAAGGTTGTTAACCCAAAAGCAGCCATCACGCTGCTAACACCCAGACTCATGAATAGGAATGACTTAAGAGAACGGTTCATCGTTTAACCTCATCAATTAGGGTTCATTTGATATACAAAGCCAGAACCAAAATGGATTTAAGGCATCTTGCCTGAGAGTCACGCAAGATGCCTTTCTTACAAACCGCTATAAGTGATCCATTCAGTTTGCTTAGACAAAGACAGAATCCGTGATTCGAGCGATATTTACATTTCGCAATGTGACCAGTTCGTCACTTCCGAAACTAACCAGGGTGTTGCGACCCAGTGAGGTCAGGGTTACATCCTGAAATCGCAACCCACTGGGCAAGCTGATGCGATCCTGTTCACCAAAATCGGTGATTGTGTCGAAGCCTGTGCCCGTGGACAGGGCAAAGGTATCGCTGCCAGCACCGCCTGTCAGTGTGTTGAATCCGATACCACCGGAGAGGTAATCGTCTCCGTCTCCTCCCCGCAAGCGATCGTTGCCCTCGTTGCCATACAAATAATCATTGCCGCTGCCGCCTTCGAGCAAATCATTCCCCAAGCCACCCAACAACTTATCGTTGCCCAGTCCACCATAGAGGCGATCGTTGCCCCCATTGCCGTTGATCAAATCGTCGCGATCGGTTCCGGTCAGGTTATCTCTGGCATCATCGCCATTGATCGTGTTAAAGATGCGGAAGCGGGCGATTTGATAGTTGGGCGCGGTAAAGTCAGCTTCAGCAAATTGGGCAGTGCTGAGAATGGGTCCACCTGGAATAAACCCGGTTGCCAACCGAACTACGCCATTTTCGGTCACACCCGTATTGGGAGCTTGCTGTCCAAAGAAGGCGGTATTTGCTGGAATCTCATCGTTGACTTCGCTGCCAGCATCTAACACCTGGCTACCGAGAACGGTGAAATCGGCTCCTAAAAAATTGCCCTGGTCATCAAAGATCTGGTGTGCCCGTTCGTTGCCGTTAGAGATGAAGAAATCATTGCTGGGAAGGATCATGGAAGCGTAGCTGAAGTAGCGGCTGGTCGGATCGCTCCAGTCTACGGTGACGGTAAAGCTTCCCGTTTCGCCTGCATCAATGGGTCCTGGAGTGCCTGCTAATCCAAGCACTGCACCTTGCACCGTGCCAAACCCTGCGAGATTAAACTCGCGGCTAATCAGATCAACCGCGCCATCTTCGGCAATGCTCTCTAAGCCAGGGGAAGCGGGGCGACCGCGATCGTAGGTATCAAATGTGCCATTATGAAACCCAAACCAAACTGGAGTCAGCAGCGTACCGTTTGTCGGGGATAGATTTTCGATTTCAATGGTCAGTTGAGTTTGCATGATTGTGCCTTGAGAATGATTAGTGATGACTGATAAAGACTGAACCCTAGTGGCAGGCACGCCCTGCGGTTTCAGAGTTGGAGGGCGACCAACTGTAAAACTCGCTACCTGTTCGAGGATTCACTTGATATACAAAGCTGAAACCAAATTGGATTGCTTGAATCTGGTTTTGTCCCAAACCCTCTCTCTACTCTCTAGAATCCTTCTGTGCCAGCGGTTCAGCTACAGGTTTTGTGGTTGTCGCGGCAATTTCGTCTGGCAAATAAGCCTTTTTGGAGACTGGAAAAAATCTTCTCAAGCGCGATCGCACCAACCTCCAGTGAGCCAGCATATGTAGACCAATAAACACCAGAAAAATGTAAGAAGCCCAAAAGTGGGAGCTTCTCGCTAACTCAATCCAGTCGCTGTTTGCGGCAAAGATAGGTGGAACAGATATGCCAAAGAAGGTTGTATTTACGCCTCTGCAATTCCGCAGGAAGAATCCACTGATGGGGGCAATCAGCATGAAAAAATATAGAATTGTGTGCAAAGAAACCGTTTTTAGCCAATTCGGAGTGACATTTGGTAAGCGTCTGGAATATTTTGATCCAACCACTCGTAGGAGTAGGAAAATCCGCGCAACCAACAGGAACAAAAATAGCGTCCCAACGGATTGATGCAAAAAGGGACTCAGCCACTGGATGAAGTTTGCTTGAGATGGATGGGCAACATAGACACCCGTGAGGTACAACAGGATCATCAGACCTGCCATTATCCAATGCAGCCACATGAGATGCTTGAATTTGCTGTTCTGGCGCTGGGGCTTCTCGGTAGAATTCGGCTGTTTGGCGATCGTGGCTAAACCCATGTGATTTGGCTCCAAAGAAACGTCAGGGCTGGGAGCGTAACCGGAAAAATAGAGACAAACAGATGGGTTTGCTTAAACCATGCGGCTCAAGCAATAACGCTTCAAATGTTTTGCAATGACAAAAAAGGACTGGCTAAATTGCTAGCGATGCCACACCAGATCGAATGCAACCGACCTGGGAGAAGGCACATCAGTCGCATTGACTCGCTGGCGTTAACCCACAGGTACGCCCTACTGAATTGCAACAAGAGGCAGTTGCTACAGAAGCAGCTACCCACTTGAGGATTCATCTGATATACAAAACCGAAGCCATTTTGGATTTATAGAACCGACGTACTTCAGTGAAAATTCAATCGATCTGTTGCCATTGGATTGAGCGATCGCCGCTGAATCATTCGGCGATCGCGTTAAGGATGAAGGTTATTGACTTGAGAGGAACAAAGTACCAAGTGGTGTGGGATAAAAGTCCTGCTAAAAATATTACGATTGTGAATGTCATCTACAAACTGAGCGTTGCCGCGTAGATCTAACCACTATCTGGCGGCGCGTATTGCTTGTGGCTTAACTATTTGGACAACTATGGCAAAAGTATACGATCGCATTTCCGATGAGTTGCAAGACTTTATCCGTCAACAACACCTGTTTTTTGTGGCAACGGCTCCGCTGAGTGACGCTGGGCATGTCAACCTGTCGCCGAAAGGATTGGATAGCTTGCGGGTCTTGTCGCCGAATCGAGTTGCTTATCTTGATTTGACGGGCAGCGGCAATGAAACGTCGGCACACCTGCTGGAAAACGAGCGAATTACGCTGATGTTTTGCGCTTTTCAGGAGCCGCCCCTGATTTTGCGGCTTTATGGTCAAGGGCGGGTCGTGCTACCTTGCGATTCTGATTGGCAAGCGCTTTACTCACTGTTTTCTCCTCTGCCCGGAGCGCG
>CASBQE010000301.1 GCA_949127665.1 Synechococcales cyanobacterium PMM_0083 | reverse complement strand
TGATGCTGGCAGAACGGGTCAGGATTGAGGCGATCGCTTGGGGGCTGCGAGTTGAAATCGCAACTGATTTAATAGTTGCCCGCAAAGCGATCGCCCAGTCTCCCCCCAATGTGATTCTACTGGACTTAAATTTTCCCGGTGCAGAGAATGGGTTTATGCTGCTGCGGGAGTTGATGCAGCGATCGCCCAAAATTCCGGTACTGGCATTCACGGGGCAGGGAGATTTAGCCAGTCGCTTAGAAGTGGTACGGTTGGGTGGCTGTGTCTTTTTGCAAAAACCACTGCCAACCTATGAAATTCTGAAAGCCGTGACAGATGTGTTGCATCAAACGCAAGTGCCGCATCACAATCGGGTGCTGGTGGTGGATGATGATGGCGCGATCGCAGCCAACCTGACACACCTATTGCAGCCCTTTGGGGTAGAGGTCACTGGCTTGAGTGACCCCCAGCAGTTTTGGCAAGTGCTGACAGTCACCACTCCTAACCTGCTGTTGCTAGACCTGGAAATGCCTGGTTTTAATGGCGTGGAACTATGTCAGGCAGTGCGGAGTGACCCCCAGTGGCAGCGGTTGCCGATTTTGTTTCTGTCCGCCCATACCAAAGCAGCCGCGATCGATCGCGCCTTTACCGCTGGGGCTGACGACTACCTGAGTAAAGCCATGACTGCTACAGAGCTAGTCACGCGCATCATCCACCGCTTAAAGCGCAGCGGGTTTTAGATTAAGTAGCAGCGGGGAATATCTATGCATTCTACGACCTATCGTCGATTGGCTTCTTATGGGATCGCGATCGCCTCTACAGGAGTCGCGATCCTGATTTCCTTGTGGCTACAGCCCTTGCTAGAACGCACCATTGGCGCATTCTTTTATATCGCTGTGATCGTAACCAGCTTGTATGGTGGCTTTCGACCCGGCATGGTGACGGTCGTCCTCTCGACGCTAGCAATTAACTATTTTTTCATACCGCCCCTATACCAATTCACAACGGCTGACTCCGCCGATATCATACGACTGGGGGGCTTTGCCCTGGTGTCCTTTGTCCTCAACCTGCTCAATAGTGATTTGCAGAAAAGCAAAGCCACGATTGAGCAACTCAGTCAGCAGTTAATCCAGGAAAGTCACGATCGCCTGCAAATGGCACTCGCCGCTGCCCAGATGGGACTGTGGGATTGGAATCTTGTCACTGGGGAAATTGTTTGGTCGCCAGAGCACGAACAGTTGTTTGGCATCGCGCTCGGCAGTTTTGACGGTCGGTATGAAACCTTTGAGGCTCGACTGCATCCAGACGATCGCGCCAAAATCAGCGAGGCGATCCAGCAAGCGCTTCAGCACCATACCCTTTATCAGCATGAGTATCGTGTGGTCTGGACAGATGGCAGCGTTCATTGGCTAGAAAGCAGAGGGCAGGCAGCCTATAACGAAGCAGGTCAAGCGGTGCGAATATCCGGCACAATGATGAATATTGACCAGCGTAAACAGGCAGAAATGGCACTTACTCGCAGTGAACAGCAACTCCGCGCCATTTTTGAGGCTGAACCTGAATGCATCAAAATCATCTCAGCCGACGGTGTGTTAGAGCAGATGAATCCTGCGGGACTTGCCATGATCGAAGTCGATCGTCTAGAGCAAGTGAGTGGGCAGAATGTCTGTCCACTCATCGCACCTGCCCACCAACAGGCATTTCTAGCGTTCATCCGTCAGGTCGTCGAGGGAAAACCAGGCATCTTAGAGTTTGAAATGATTGGCTTCCGGGGCACTCGCTGTTGGTTAGAGTCTCATGCTGTGCCGTTACACTTTCCAGGTGAAGCAACAACGCAGGTTCTAGCCGTCACACGCGATATTACTGAGCAGAAGCGAGCCGAAGCAGAAATCAAACAACTCAATGCTGACCTGGAACAACGGGTTGCCGAACGCACCTTTAAGCTCCAACAATCAAATCTACTCCTGAATAGCTTTTTCAACGCCGCGTCTTCGGCGCAGATCGGTCTCTGCATTCATGACAGCGATCTGCGCTTTCTGCAAATCAATACAGCCCTTGCTGCCATGAACGGGCAGCCTGTAGAAAAGCATATTGGTCGCACCGTTGCCGAGATTTTGCCCCAATTGGCACCCATTGTTGAACCCTTGTTTCACCGCATCCTTGCCACTGGACAGCCCATTCTTAACTTAGAAGTTTCAGCCGAATTGCCGAGTCAACCTGGACTAATGCGGCATTGGCTAACCTCTTACTTTCCTATTTTGGATGAAACCAACGCAGTCAGGGAGATCGGCGTGATTGTGGTTGAAATCAGCGATCGCAAACAAGCCGAAGTCGCTCAAGCCCGCCTTGCTGCGATTGTTGACTCCTCGCAAAATGCCATTATCAGTAAAACGCTGGATGGCGTGATCGTAAGCTGGAACGACAGCGCCGAGAAACTATTTGGCTACTCAGCCGCAGAGGCGATCGGTCAATCCATTGGGTTGATCATTCCCCTAGACCGCCTGGATGAAGAAATGCAGTTCTTAACCCAAATCCGCC
>CASBQE010000300.1 GCA_949127665.1 Synechococcales cyanobacterium PMM_0083 | reverse complement strand
GGGTCGGGTATCAGGGGTCGGGTATCAGGGGTCGGGCAAGGAGACTTGTTTCATCCTTCGCCATTTGCCATTCATCCTTCGCCATTCGCCCTTCGCCATTCGCCCTTAAAGAATTGATCACTCTCAGCCATTTGTTGCCGCTCTCTGGTAAAACTTTTATCAGCAGGATTGAATCATTTGAACATCAAGACATATGAAACAGGTTAATTTTGTCGTCATTTTTGTGATTTGTCTGGCATTGGTTCTATTTGGCATTGAAAATACTGAGCTGGTGCCCATTCGCATCGTTAAAGATATTCAGTTTCAGGCACCTTTGTCGATTGAGTTGATTTTGGCAATGGGAATTGGGGCAGTGCTGGCATGGGTGTTTAGCGTGTGGACTCGGCTGCAACGCATGGTTGAAGTGGGTAAAGACATCCGCGTTCGTGAAGACCGGATTCAAGCCCTAGAAAAAGATGTGGAACACTTCAAAGCGGAAATTGAGCAGCAGCGCCTATTACCAGCGGCTCATTCTGATGCTCAAGCAACTGATGCTGAATTGGTCACCTGATCTGGCAAAGCTTAATTGATGGGTCATAGCCGTAGCCACGCGAAGTGTGGCAGAGGGGAGTCAGAAAGCCTACCCAGAATCAGCATTTCACCCGTTTGCCTTGTCCTAAGCTTTCTGACCAAAGCTATATCAACCTGCCAATATTTGTTCGTAGACAATTTTGAAATGATCGAATGAATATGGAGGGGTTGGTGTTATGCCTGTCCCACAGGTAAGGGCACCCACAAGTAGAAACAGGCTAACGAATGACTGCGATCGCGGCGGTTGTTTGCTGAATTTCTTGCAGTTTTCGCGTTGCTTGTCCGGTGGTCAATAATGCTTCTGCTTTTGTGATGCCTGCTTGGATAGAAGGGCTAATGCCGCAGCGCCACAAATAAAAGCCACCGTTCCACACTGCCGATTTCATTAGCTCGGAGGGCTGCCCTGTTAAAACAGACTGCATGGCGGCGATCGCCGCTTCAGATGTATTCAACGGAACATTCGCTCCCTCAAATCCAAACTCGCGGGGCGTTAAACATAAACGCTCTAGTGCAGCTTCACCCGCACTGCTTACAGCGCCCAACCCAATGATGGCGGTGCGCTCTCTTGGCAAATCGCAGCTTCCTTCAAGCCCTTTGACTGTAGTAAATTGGCTGACTCGCCGCAGGGCAAAGGCATCTTGAAACATCAACTCGGTGGGCGGATGCACAAACCCAGACACGACATGGGCATTTCCGGCATAGGGGCACCAGATCAACTCCATGCTGGCAAAAGGCGGACGTTTGCCAATTTGCTCTCGATAGGGAACAAGCCCGTGAGCTAAGGGAAAGTGAGTTGGAATATAGACAAAACCGATGCCTGTTTGCTCAAAGGTTGCCTGCACCTGAGACAAGGGCATCGTTGCCCAATTCATGCCCAATCCTTGCCAAAAAAGAATCAGTGGATCGCCTTCTTTCGTCGGCATTCGATCGCCCCCATGCAGCACCACCGGGCATCCTGCTGCCGCTAGGATTAAAGTTGTTAGCAAAATGATGGGTGTGGTGCGCGTTCTGCCGTCATAGGGCATCCCAAACACGAACGTCGGTCGGGAAGTGGCGATCGCTTGCAAGGTGGGTCCTAGTTCTTCGTAAGCATCTAGCATTCCCGCCAGTTCTTCTCCCGTGGGGCGACGAATCCGATGAGCGATCATAAACGCGCCAATTTGGGCAGGGGTTGCCTCTTGCAACAACATCATTCTGGTAGCGGCGTGGGCTTCTGGGCGCGTTAGGTTGTGTCCTGTATGAGGACCACTCCCAATTTTGCGGAGCAGGTCTCTAAAGGCATGACTCATAGTGTTCTCTCAATTAACCGTTACGACCGACAGGTGCTAAAGGTAAAACCTGTGTAACTTGAGCAAGGTGATCGACCACCAAACTGAAAAAGTGTTGGATGGGTGGAATTTGCAGGCGATCGCGGGTAGTGACCATGACAACCTGCCGGGTTAAGGGTGGATCAGTCAATGGCTCCGCACCAACGCCCACATAACCCGACGCGATTGGACGCACCGCCAACGTAGGATCGGTGTAAGCCTCAACAAGTGCCGTTTCAGGCAGTAGCGCCACCAATTCACCTTGCCGCACAACTCCTTTAAAGGCATCGGGGGTATTTAACTCTAGCGCTGCTTTGAGGGTTGCGCCACGCCGTTCAAATTGCTCTTGCACAATCCGCTGCATCCCGTAGCCATCTTTAAACACAACCTGCGGATATTTCGTCAGTTCTGACCAGGGGATCGCGGGATAGGCGGCAAGGGGATGTGCGGCGGCGATCAAAACTTTGATCGGTTCTTCGTAAAGAACTTGCACGACCATCTCAGGACTCATGGTCAAAAAGCGATTGTTCATGACGATCGCCAAATCGACTAAGCCATCTTTCAACACTTTGAGGGAGCGATCGCTCCCCAACGCTGTTACGCGCAGTTGCACATTGGGATAATCTCGACAAAACTGCTGCAAAACGGGCGGTAATTGATGGGCGCAAATGGAATGAATCGCCGCCACACAAAGTTCTGGCTGTTTGCCTGCCACCAGTTGGGCTACATCTTGCGCTGCATTCTGCCATTCCTGACAGATTTTTTTGGCACGCGGCAGCAGCAAATCGCCCGAAATTGTCAGCTTCGCCTGAGCCGTACGATGAAATAAGGGCGCGCCTAAATCCGCCTCTAGCGCCTGAATTTGGCGGCTAATAGCAGATTGAGTTACGCCACAACATTGGGCAGCTTTTTGAAAACTGCCCGTCTCTGTTACCGCCAAAAATGCTTGTAATTGTTCTAAACGCATGAAATCCGTGTAATTTAGGTCACACTTCTAATCCTGAAGTGACCTTAACGGATTCTTGCTAGCGACTTCCGTAGGAGTTGATACAGCTTATCTGGAAAACAGCTAGACCTCCGAGTTCTTTAAAGAACTCGAAGGTCTGGGGATGCTAACGGTTGTAGGGAAAATAGCTACCGAAATCTATTGGGATTCAAGCGCCGTCCTGGGCTGGTCAAAGCAGATTTTCTTAAGTAAGTGCCTGTGCCACCATCGGCGCGATCGAGAAAGGGGCGCAGGTTAATCGCGTTAGAGGTGGCGGCTTGAGCATTCCCTAGTCCGGGAATGCTAACGTTCAGCATCCGTGCTGCTTCGCCAATCCAGCCGCCTAATCCACCTGAACCCCCATTCACAAAGGTGTTCACGCCTTGGGTTTGCTGTCCACTATCGGCAACGGTCAGGTTTTGAAACACGCGATCGCGGGTCGCAGTCGCATCCTGCCCAGGGGGAACAGTCAGCACAATCCGACAGCCCGAAGCTCGTTGAGTGGTCACACAAACGGTGTTGTATCCGTTTTCGACCGCCGTTTGCATATCAATCAACCCATCGGGACGGTACTGTTCCAATCGGCGGCTAATTTCACCGCAGCGTTTAGTTGGGTTCCAACCGCCGCCCATATTGCTCGGCACTGCCCAAGGATAAGACTGTCCCGGCTGGCTTTGGGGCTGATACATCACGGTATATTGCCCGTTCACAATCTGGCAGCTAAAGCGCGTACCGCTGAGAGCCGATCCCGCTGGACTGCCGCTGGGTGTTCCAGTTGGAATTCTATTGGGGTTGCCATTGGCAGGAACGCCGCGCGAATTCTCGGTGTTTACAATGACATCATCTGAGGTGCTAGGTTGCACCGTGGAGCTTGGTGGCACTTGGCTAATAATTTTTGGGGTGGGAGATGCGATCGCGGTTGTAGCTTCACCGCCCAGTAGCACCGCTATCCCTAAAACTGCGACCACGGTTTTATAAGATTGAGTCAGCATTGTAGATATCTCTAGAATGAACAATTAATTGACTGAGAAGGGCAATCTAGCAGGGGATACAGAGGAGCAGACGAGGCAAATAACTAAAAGTTCCCGTATTTAAGCTGACTTCAGCAGCTTATTTGCAAATAAAATAAGTAGAGGGCTTTGATTCAATAATGCTAACTAATCTTTTTTATGAGTAGCTTTTACAAAAGTTTATTTTTGGCAGTTAGGTATCGTATACTACGCCATGTGGCTATCAGGAGTGAGAGATAAATGTCGGAGGCAATTAAGCCCCTGACTGCACCCAGGGAGTTGATGGGCGCACCGGGCGATTTTAATCCCACATTGCTGATGTTCCTTGTGGCGATCGCGATCGTGGTCGTTTCTACAGTAGGATTTTTTCGTTGGCATTGGGTAGATTGGTATTGTTTTGTGATGAATACCATTGCATTGCACATGGTGGGCACAGTGATTCATGATGCCTGCCACAATGTCGCCCATCGCAATCGCATTGTGAATGCCATTCTGGGGCACGGCAGTGCCTTGATGTTGGGCTTTTCCTTCCCGGTTTTTACGCGGGTACATATGCAGCATCACGCCAATGTCAACGATCCAGAAAACGACCCGGATCATGTGGTGTCTACGTTTGGACCACTGTGGCTGATCAATGCCCGCTTCATGTACCACGAGATTTATTTTTTCAGGCGCAGGCTCTGGCGTAAGTATGAGCTTTTGGAATGGGCGATCGCTCGCATCATTGTTGCCATAGTCATCTACTTGGGCTGTCGCTACGACTTTATCGGCTATATTTTTAACTTTTGGTTTGTCCCGTTAGCGATCGTCGGCTTAGCCCTAGGGTTATTTTTTGACTATTTGCCCCATCGCCCTTTTCAAGAGCGCACCCGCTGGAAGAATGCGCGGGTCTATCCCAACTCCATCCTGAACTGGCTAATCATGGGACAAAACTATCACCTGATTCATCACCTGTGGCCATCCATTCCCTGGTATTACTACGAACGGGCTTACTATCAATCCAAACCACTGCTAGATGAGAAAGGCGCTCATCAATCGTTGGGTATCTTACAGACCACTAAAGATTTGTTTGGGTTTGTCTACGATGTATTTTTAGGAATCCGTCTGCACAAATCACACCAACCTGAAGAGACGTTAGAAGCCGTGAAATCATCCTTGGAAACACTCGCGATCGC
>CASBQE010000299.1 GCA_949127665.1 Synechococcales cyanobacterium PMM_0083 | reverse complement strand
CTCGATCGCACAAAACCCCACTAAATTCACACTCTGTTATTCCTATTTCTTGTTCCCTATTCCCTGTTCCCTATTCCCTATTCTCCTTTCCATATGCTCCGATCGCCATCAGTTATGCGCCGATATACCCCGCCCACCTGCACGTTGGAGGTGATGGCGCAGAATTCATCCTTGTCTCGCTGGGCTGAGCAACCTGTTGTCAAAGATGTGCGGTTTCATCTCAAGCTGGATGATCCAACCCTGGCGCAAGATCGATGGGTGGAGTTGCACGGCGATCGCCCTCAGCTAGAAAATCTAAGGCACACGGTCAATAGTTACATACAGGCTTTTTTGGAGCAATCTCAGGATTTTATATCCTCATCTGCTGCTTTGACTGCTCCAGGTGATCCTGAGACTGCCATCCCTGCAACCATCGAATCTAGCAAAAAAACACTCCCTAGCGATCGCAATCCTGGAGAGATTGGTCTGCAACCCAATGGCTTGCTGGGACACGATTTGAGCTTAGGCGACTTAGCCACAGAAGAATCAGGATCGATAATTCGTTTGAGTACCCTCCAGCTTTTTGACTTAGCAACCGCGCTAGATGACTATTCTGCTGATCTATTGGAACTGCCCGTCTTACCCAAAACAGGCTGGTTTAGAGGTCGGGAAAATTGGGCACAGATCGCCGCAATCGCGGTGGCAGTTGTGGGTTTATCTGCATCCGCGCTCAAACTCTTGGATAGCTCGATGGCACCCACTGCGATCGCGCCTACTCTGAGCCAAGGCACGAGCAGCAACGATCAGCGAATGGCGACCCAGATCTCTCCATCGGTGGTCGATAAAGCGACCCCGCCTGTGATTTCTGCTGAAAAATTGCCGTCGATTCCGCCGACAGGATCAACTCCCAAGATTGGCATACCCACTCTGGTTGCGCCTCAACCCAAACCCGGCGAATTGGCGAGTCCTACCTTACCCAGTTCTAAAACCCTGCCCCAAAACTCGATCGCAACAGTACCAATTACCGGAATTCCAGGTCGCCCCACAATTATTTCAGGTGAAACGAATTCATCCGCAGAATCGAACAAGATAGCTGCATCCTCTGCCACTTTAGACAGTGCTGCTGTAGCCAAAGGTCAGGTTGCGGCTGCACCGACAGAGCCGATTGGGCGATCGCCGGCATCGCGGAGTGCTGCAAGAGGGGGCGATCGCGCAGGAAATGCCACCGCTTTTGATACCATTCCCCAAGTGGCTGAAGTGAGAACCTACTTTCAACAGCGCTGGAAACCCCCCGAAGGACTCACGCAAACCCTCGAATATAGCCTCCTACTCGCGCCCAACGGCAGCATCCAAAGTATTGTTCCCCTACGGCAACTATCGGGCGATTATATCGATCGCACGGGAATGCCGCTGGTGGGAGATCCCTTCGTCTCTGCCCTTTCAAACGAACGAAACGCCAAAATTCGTTTAGTTCTCACCGCCGATGGCAAAGTACAAGCCTTCTTAGAACCAAACTAACGCGGGCGTTGCTGAATGCAAGGATGATTTTTGACTGTAGGCATAGGTCTTGCGCCTACCGTGTCGAAGATGGAGGGCAACCCCAAGCGATCGCCCCTACAAATTTCATCTCCAGATTCAGCAATGCCTATTTTTCACAAGTGAGCGATCACAGTTTTTACCTGGTATGACTGCTGCGATTGACGCTGACGGTCG
This sequence comes from Synechococcales cyanobacterium PMM_0083, assembly GCA_949127665.1. Classification (GTDB taxonomy): domain Bacteria; phylum Cyanobacteriota; class Cyanobacteriia; order Leptolyngbyales; family Leptolyngbyaceae; genus ULC077BIN1. The sequence continues at coordinate 9,050 of CASBQE010000299.1, read as the reverse complement.
CTTTGGCGATTCGTGAAACGTTAGCGAAGCTTTCCATAGGACTCCCTATGGGAATCGCGGTTCTCTGGGGTAAGTTCGTCGGCACAATGAAGACAGCAAATGCCATCTTCATTGTCGAGTGCGGCTTTGTCGGCTTCAGAAATCGGATGTCCACAACTGCGGCACATCTCGTACGTTCCTAGTTCTAACCCGTGGGTGATGGAAACGCGATCGTCAAACACAAAGCACTCTCCCTGCCACAAACTTTCATCCTTTGGCACCTCTTCCAGATAGTTAAGAATGCCACCTTGGAGGTGATAGACCTGTTGAAAGCCTTGGCTGAGCAGGTATGCCGATGCTTTTTCGCAGCGAATGCCGCCCGTGCAAAACATGGCAACTTTTGGGTGTTGTGTGGGATCAAGCTGCTGCACGTAGTCTGGAAATTCTCGAAATGAAGTAGTTTGAGGGTTTGTCGCCCGTTGAAAAGTGCCAATACTGACTTCGTAATCATTGCGGGTGTCAATCACCATCACCTCCGGATCGGCAATTAGTGCGTTCCAGTCTGCCGGAGTCACATAAGTGCCTACCTGCACACCCGGATTCGCTTCTGGCTTGCCCAAGGTGACAATTTCCCGCTTCAGCTTCACCTTCATCCGCTCAAACGGTGGCGCTTCAGCCCCGGATTCTTGATGATTCAAATCTGCTAGTCGTGGGTCAGATTTGAGCCATGCCAGCACGACATCGATCGCCTGCCGAGAACCCGCGATCGTGCCGTTAATGCCCTCTTCCGCCAGCAAAATTGTGCCTTTAATATCCTGTGCCTGACAGTATTCCAGCAGCACTGGTTGCAGTTCACCACAGTCCAGCAGCGACACAAATTTGTAGAATGCGGCGATCACCCAACTCATAGACTTTTCATCCCATAACCCATCTTCTAAGATAAAACCTTCCCGGTAGAATGAGTAAGTATCTGATCGCTGCTATGACTCTGCTTCCTGAACAATTTCCCACCGATTCCGCCCATTCTTTTCAGCCAAGTCAGATTGTTTGCCTGGAGCATGGCGCTAGTCGCTTGTATGCCGAGGTGGTGCAGGTGGCTAAGCCGCGCCAAATCTGTTGGGTGCGACCGTTAGCGTTAATCGTCGGAAATCCTGCGATCGCCCTAGAAGCTCAGTTCCCTGAACTGCATGATTTACGCCAAGGATCGGATTTATTGCTGCCGATCGCCCTGTTTCGACTGGCGATCGATACGGAAGTAATGCCCGTGTTGACCCATCTATATTCAGACAATTCTGCGGCTATGAGCAAAACAGGACAGACCAATCATCAGCATCTCAGCCAGTTTGTCCGGCAGGTTTGTCTGGCTCATCGATCGCTCTTTTCCGCTCCTTCATCCTAGAACATATACTCCAACGACACTCCAAACCGAGTATCTTTCTTGTAGCGCGAGTTTTGCTTTTCGATGTCTGTTGACAGCCGCACCTGTTTGGTTAGCGCGTAGCCAAACGACAGCGTGAGTACGCCAACCTCATCATATTGACCCGGATCAACCCAGGTCAGCATGAAAGATAAATCTGCTGCGCCTGTGCGGGAAGGCACTGCCTGCACCCGAAACCCCACGTTTAAACCATCGGTAGTGTATCGCGGAGATTCTAAGTAGCGATAGCCCAACACGGGAGCAATGTTTAGGTAGCCGCCCAACGGCAAGAGATAATAGCGGAGATCGGCACCACCTGCTTTGCGATCGCCGTTGAAGCTGGCGATATAGTTGCCGCTCAGCGTCAAGCTCGTTTTGCCAATAAAAAAATTTTCTACGCCAACATTCCAGCCGAGTGCATCATTCGTGCTGGGAAAGTAGGACAACCCTAAGCGAACGCGAGTCCGGAAGCTAGGATCGCGTTTAATATCTTCTAACACATTGGGCGTTTGTTTTTCCCATTTATCCAGCACCGGGCTAGCATCAGCAGGTCTAGCAGGTGTCGCCCCGTCGGTCGCAGGCTGGGCTTGGGCAAGGTCGCTGGCAGAATGAGACACTTGCAAGGGCGATCGCGCAGGTAGTCCCTCTTCTACTTGAATCTTAGGACTGATGCTGCTTTGGGGATCAGGCTGATTGTTCCGATCTGGAAGTGACTTATCCTCGAATGGCTGCCTGGAGGCGGTTTCCGACGAGGGTTGCAGGTCTTCCTTTAAGGAAAGCAACAGGCTAGAAGTGGGATTTGCTTGGGCGGTTCCAGCTAAACCAAATATCCCAACCGCCAAACCAACGGAAGACGAGAGCAAAATGGATGGGAATTGGGGCGATCGCCTTCTTTGACTATTCATACAAAAAATCTCCTCACACCTAAAACGCGCACACTTCAACACAATGCCATATAAACAAAACTCTGCATCTCGGAAAAGCCGGAAATGCAGAGTTTAAATACTAGCCAAAGAATACTACGTTCTACCGCACAACACCATGAGTGTGGGCAACATCAATCGGTTTCATAAAGTACAGCTTCAAGAACTGCCAGCCATTTGCCAAGTAGTAAGGCACTTTTTGAACCAGTTGCAGAGGTTTTGGCATATTAGAACGAGCAATCTGCGTCAGCTTTTCGTTGTTGCCTACGCAAATTTCTAGGCGATCGTAGAACTCTGGATTTTCCACGTCTAGCATGACCGGAAACACCCGTGCCGCCGTGGCATTGGTCTTTTCAATCACGCTCTTGTCATATTCGCGGGCATCTAGCCCCAGCGCTTCATAGAAGCCCGATCGCTGGACATCGTTGAGATACATCGTGCCAAACACCGAAAGCAGGAAGAAACGGCACCACAGCCGCGCTTGCCAATCGTTTAAAAACTGAGGCTGAGCGCGCATAATCGCATCAAAGAAATCGCCGTGTCGATTTTCATCTTGGCACCAGTTTTCAAAGAAGCGGAAAATTGGGTAAAGGCGGTTTTCGGGGTGAGCTTCCAGTTGGCGATAAATCAAAATGTAACGCCAGTAGCCAATCTTTTCAGATAGGTAAGTCGCGTAAAAAATGAACTTAGGCTGAAAGAAAGTATAGCTGCGGCTCTTAGTCAAAAAGCCGAGATCAAGCTGGAGATTGAAATCAGACAATGCCTTATTCAAGAAGCCTGCATGACGGGCTTCATCGCGCGACATTAGCTCAAAGCATTCCGCCAAGGTTGGATTTTTGCCTTTTAGCTTGCGGCTGAGTTCTTTGTAGAGCAGGAAGCCAGAAAATTCAGCGGTGCAGGAACGCTCTAGGAATTCTACAAATACCTTTCGGGTTTCGCCGTCAATGTGATCCCAAGATTGCTCAAACTCTGCATCGCGCACAAAGTGATGGCGGTTATAGTCTGCCCGAAACTCTTCTAGAATCGCCTGTAGCTCATCTTCGTTAACAGAAATATCCATTTCTGCCACTGCATCAAAATCGGTGGTGTAGAAGCGAGGCGTAAGGATGGTTTCCTTTGCCGGAACTTTGATGCCGGGACGCAACTCTTCAAAACTTGGCTTTTTAAGGGAATCTACCATGAGTCGTTTTCTCTAGGTTCTGAGCTACAGAATGGTTATTTAATAGTTTGATGCAACTACTCCTGTCTGCGTTAAGAGTAATCCATCCGCTGTAGTTATTGTAGGGCTAATGTCCCGCGATCGCTACGCCATATCAGTCTACCAAGCCAATCTGTGACTACAACTTGGAAATTATTAAGACTTGCAACATAGGATCAAGTTTGATAACCGCGATTAAAGATGCTCTAGCAAGCTCAAGGAATCAGCAAACTAAATTCTTGCTACTTTTCTGTCCATCTCAAATCAAAATCTTTATCATAGGGAAAAGCCTTCCGCCGCCCTTTTACTGTCCAACGGGTTTATGAATAATATCGCGACTTCGTATGTCCTTTGGTTGGGTTGTCTGCTCCAACTGCATGGACTTCAGCGTTTATATAATGGCAAAACTTTCACTGGGTTGCTGTGGCTGTTTACCTTTGGGCTAATGGGCTTTGGTCAGTTGTTTGATCTGGTGTTAGTTCCTGGCATGGTCGATGAATACAATACCAAGCTTCGAGCGAGTCAAGCAGCGCTGCCGGGGAATTCTGCTTATCAACCGGCGATCGAACGAGTGATCGAAAAACCGGAAATACTTGCTCTCATTCCTCAGCCAAAACATGACCAACTTGCAGTGAAGTTAGTCAAAGCGGCTCAGGCGCGAGGTGGCACCCTTTCAGTGACTCAAGGAGTAATTGACACAGATGCCAGCTTTGCTGCCGTTGAAGTAACCTTACACAACCTGGTCAAAACAGGTTATGTGGATACTTACAACGATGTCACAACAGGTGTGGTGCTTTATCACTTTAGAGAGCTATAGCCTCAGTTCCGCACAAGCCACTTTTGAGCATTAAGCCGCTGCACAGTCCAAAACACGAGTAGCCCTAAATCTGACTTTCGTTCGTCAATCCGAAAAGACTCTAAGGTGCTAGCTTTGCCGCCGCTTTCAGAGTAAGAAAATCCTTTCTTGCCGCTAATAGTTTCGTCAAAAAAGTAAAGGTTAAATTCGCGGGTTTGCTTGTAGCCGCTACTCCAAACTCCGACTACTTGCCAACAGTCTGGCAATTGACTGAATCCAACAATATTGATCTTTTTCTTTTCAAGTGAAAGTTCCACGCCTTGAATGCCCTGATTTTCAAGCCCTACTTTTAAAGCTGTAATAAAATCTTGCTGAATAAAGTCAGGAAATGGCTTGTCTTCCAGTGCGGGAGGTTTTTCCTTTTTGGCTTTTGCTTCGGGTTTTACGGCAGGTTGCTCTTTAACTGAATCTGGAGTGACTGAATCTGGGGTCGTTTCTTCTGGCATGGGTTGGCTCAATCCTTTTTCAAAGTCTTGACAGCGGTGAGTAGAAAACGTTTAGCACTATTTGCTTACTGCCTGATTCTACTGGAATTCAGGCTAGGTGAACTATCAAGGATTGCGATCGCTTGAAATTATAAAACTCAATAGGTGAATCTTCAAAAAAAAGGCTGATCTTGCCGATCAGCCCTTGCGTTTGATGGAGTAGTGAATGCTCCAAGTTCAATCTATTTGAATGGTGATCTATTTGCTTTCAGTAAAGTCCGCATCGATCACATCTTCTTCAGAAGTACCACTGGAAGAACTAGATTCTGTGCCTGAATCATCAGGAGTTCCTGCGCCCGGAGCCGCTGCACCATCCGCTTGCTGGTAGATGTTGCTACCAATGGTGTAGAGGGTTTGCTGAAGTTCAGTGGTGAGAGTTTTGATGCGATCGCTATCCTCTTGGGCGATCGCCTCCCGCAAATCTTTGACCAACCCTTCAACCTTCGTTTTATCTTCAGCAGAAACCTTGTCACCCAATTCAGCTAGTTGCTTCTCTGCTTGATAAGACAAAGAATCTGCCTGGTTTTTCAGGTCGATTTTTTCGCGGCGCTCTTTGTCTGTCGTGGCGTTTTGCTCGGCTTCCCGCACCATCCGCTCCACATCATCCTTGGGTAGCGTAGAAGCCCCCGTGATGCTGATAGATTGCTCTTTGCCGGTGCCCTTGTCTTTGGCGGTAACTTGCAAAATCCCGTTGGCATCAATGTCAAAGATCACCTCAATTTGAGGAACGCCACGCTGAGCCGAAGGAATGCCATCCAACCGGAAGGTTCCCAAGCTCTTGTTGTCGTTAGACATTTCCCGCTCGCCTTGCAAAACGTGAATTTCCACGTTGCTTTGACCGTCCACCGCTGTTGAAAAGACTTCAGACTTTTTGGTAGGAATAGTCGTGTTGCGAGGAATGATTTTAGTCATGACACCGCCCAGGGTTTCGACACCAAGGGAAAGCGGGCTAACGTCGAGCAAGAGAATGTCTTTAACTTCGCCTGCCAACACGCCAGCTTGAATGGCTGCACCAACCGCAACCACTTCATCGGGGTTAACGGTTTGGTTGGGTTCTTTATCCAACACGCGCTTGACCAGTTCCAAAATAGAGGGAATGCGAGTGGAACCACCCACCATCACTACTTCGTCGATGCTTTCCTTGCCCAGCTTGGCATCCCGCAGCGAGTTTTCTACGGGAATCCGACAGCGATCGATTAAATCCGCACACAGTTCTTCAAATTTGGCACGGGTCAGCGTGGTGTCCAAATGCTTGGGACCATCCTGAGTGGCGGTAATGAAGGGCAAGTTGATTTCTGCTTGGGTGACGCTGGATAGCTCAATCTTGGCTTTTTCGGCGGCTTCAGTCAGGCGTTGTAGAGCCTGCTTATCTTTACGAAGGTCGATCCCTTCGGATTTGCGGAACTCTTCTGCCAAGTAGTCCACGATTTTCTTGTCAAAATCGTCGCCGCCTAAGTGAGTGTCGCCAGAGGTTGATAGCACTTCAAATACACCGTCGCCCACTTCCAAAATGGACACGTCGAATGTGCCGCCGCCTAAGTCAAACACGAGGATAGTTTCGTTGCTCTTTCGATCTAAACCGTAAGCCAAAGAAGCAGCAGTAGGTTCGTTGATAATCCGCAGGACTTCTAAGCCAGCGATTTTTCCGGCATCTTTAGTCGCCTGACGCTGGGAATCATTGAAGTAGGCGGGAACAGTGATTACCGCTTGGGTGACATCTGAGCCTAAGTATTTGCTGGCATCTTCTTTGAGCTTGCGGAGTACTTCAGCGGAAATTTGTTCAGGGGCGTATTGTTCACCTTTGGCGGAAGAATCAATTTTGACGTTGCCATTGACGTTCAAAACTTTGTAGGACACTTCGGTTAGCTCGTTGGCGACTTCATCAAATCGACGACCAATGAAGCGCTTTACCGAATAAAAAGTATTTTCGGGGTTCATTACGGCTTGGCGTTTGGCGATCTGACCGACCAGGCGATCGCCATTTTTTGCAAAAGCGACTACAGAAGGCGTGGTTCGGAAGCCTTCCGCATTTGCAATGACGGTGGGTTTGCCACCTTCCATCACCGCCACACACGAGTTTGTTGTACCCAGGTCAATTCCGACGACTTTTGCCATTGCTGCTTCGGCTCCATCAACTACTGCGAGAGATCAAAAATATCTGAGGGGCTGTTCATCCACTCACAATTACAAACTGTAAGAGGGTTATGGAACTATCGTTTACTAATCGATTTGTTCCACAGCTCAGCGTTCCTCCTTACATACTCGTCTCAATTGCCGTTTCTGATGAAGGAGTATTTACCGTACCTAGTGGGGCGGTTCGGTCAAATGGTCGGATATGGATGCCATTTAAACCGGAAACTTTGCCATTTCAGTTTCTAACAAAGGAACGAGCTTGAGTCCAAATTCGCTTTCAAAACTACTCTTTTTGTTTTCCAGGCTCCACAACTCTAGGGCGCATTCGTCAAAGGGTTTGGTTGGTTGGAGATGCAGCCGCAGTTCACGAGTGGTGGGCGAAAACTCACAGGTGATTGTTTGAATGGCTCCAATCTGGCGGCGATCGAGGGCAACTGCCAGCCGCACCAAAGGACTCAGTTGATCAACGACACGCCGATGTGGTTTGCTGCTGAGATTGCGGTAGTTTTCGTGCTTTTTCTTAGGGTTATTTTTCCGGTGATAACGCGCCAAGTTTGCGATCGTTTCTATTTCCGTTTCGGTGTAGCCCAAAAGATCGCCGTAGCGGATTAGGTAGTAGGAATGCTTATGATGGGCTGAATGGCTGACAAAGTGTCCGCAATTATGCAAAATGGCTGCTGCCCACAGCAGTTCGCGTTCTTCCGTGCCCCATTCATGCAACGTTCCCTGAGTTTGATCAAATAGGCTGAGCGCGAACGCCGCCACCCGTTCACTATGATCCAAGTTCACCCGGTATTTTTGGGCTGTTTTAAGAATGCTGCGCTGGCGGATAGAGCTTTGGTAACGCAACCGATCTTCAATCAGCCCGTGGGTTACCATCCAATCCACAATCATCCCTTCTCTCAGCGATCGCTGACAAATGGTAACTGTTTCAAGATTGAGCAGGGTCATTGCCTCCTGCAAAATCAGCGATCCCGCCAGAATAATCTCAGCGCGGCGATCGTTCATGCCTGGAATCTGCGATCGCTCCGCAGTAGTCATCCGCCGAAATCGATGGGTCATTTCCTCCAAATCAATCCGCGTAAAGCTGTAGCCTTGAAGAGGCGTTGGCACAAGGCCCAGTTGCTCCCGTGCGTGCAGCATTGCCAAGGTTTCAATCGTGCCAGAAGTGCCAATTAGTCGAGGTATTTCACCCGGTTTAAGATGGGTTCGCAACTCGTCTATTGGGCGCTCTAACATGCCCCGAATATAGGCTTGCAGCGCTTCAAATTCTTTAGAGCTAATTGGATCGGTCGTTACATATTCATTCGTTAGCCGAACTGCACCGATTTTGGTACTGCTCAAGCTGCGAGGATCATGACCGTCACCCAGAATCAGTTCGGTGGAACCGCCGCCGATATCAATCACAACATGAGGCGTATTGTTGAACTCAACGCCTGACAACACGCCTAAGTAAATGCGTCGGGCTTCTTCTACTCCCGAAATCAGGTTGATCCAAAGTCCTAACTCTGACTCTACTCGCCGCAAAAACTCGTGTCCATTGGGGGCTTCGCGAACCGCGCTAGTGGCAACTGCCATGATCTGCTCGGAGCCTAAGCTTTGAGAAATTTCTTGACAGCGTTTGAGGGCTTCTATAGCTCGCTGCATGGCTGATTCAGTCAATTCTCCGGTCTGGTGGCACCGTTCTCCTAGCCGAACCGTATCTTTTTCGCTGGCGATGATAGTAAACGTAGGCAATGCAGGCTGAATGCGAACCACCACCATATGAATGGAATTGGTTCCCACATCGATTGCTGTAAGAATGCGATCGTGTTCCAAAATCATTGAGTGTTCCGAAGAAGCGAACTAACTGTATCTTTAGTTTCACTCGTTCGGTAGATCAATCGGAATTTTTTTGAAAATAACTGCTCGCTATTTTTTTGGAAAGTGCGAAATGCAAAGTTTTAGGTTGATTGAGCGGTTCCCTTGCAGCTATTAAAAATGTTTGAGCATGAATAGAGCGATCGCCCTATCGTAAAAAAAAGATTAATTGTTAAGATATGTGAACAAGCTATGGCTG
>CASBQE010000298.1 GCA_949127665.1 Synechococcales cyanobacterium PMM_0083 | reverse complement strand
TGCACATCCCGCTCATATTCCAGCCCAGTGTTTGCCAACAGGCTCTGCTTAAACTGGGTGAACTCTTGCCGCGATCGCCGTCGCTGTTCTGGACGAGTCACCACCTGGCGAAATTGCTCCAACTTATCTGGGTTGACCAACAGCGACACCATCGCCGGCGCTTGCTTAGGCACAAATATGGCAGCACTGGGAGTAGTCGCCGCGCCCTGACTCAGCAAGCCCAGCGGACTTTGCGCCGCGATCCAATAAAAGCCGCCCGCGCCCAGCAGCAACAGCACCACCACGGCAACAATCAGACCCGAAAAAAATGAACGAAGCTTCATGGCAATCATGCCGCTTGGCAATGGCAACAACAGTCCAGCATCCATTATTTCAGCACATCGCCCTTTTCACACATTAACGATGATGAAGCGCGTTATGCAGGAAGATGATACACACTTTGAGCGGTTGCACCTGACAAGGCAATTTCGTAAGCATCCTGCCACTCCATCCGACCACCCAGCAAATCTTCTAGCGTATGGGCTTCTACAAACGTGAGTTCGGCAACTTCCAACGCATAGGAAATTCGCCCCACCAAAATCAACCTGGCATCACGAGTCGCCTCGTTTTTCAATGCCAGCTCGACAATTTCCTTAAAATCTTCAAATCGTTGTTTGCTCATTAGTTAAAGCGGGTGCGATCGCAAATGTCCATGCTACCGTCTCTAAAGATCAGAACTACCCTATCGATCTGCTCAGCCGTATCTCAATCCAAGGCTCTCTTGATTCCTCGTTCAATTTCACTGAGGTCATATTCTGATCTGTCAATATGGTATCCGACATTCTCAGCGCTTTGCTTTATCGCTTGTTTAATTCCCGCCTGAACTCGATTTGCAAGGGATGTCGCGTCCTCAGTTAATCGCTTGAAATCCCACAGCACACCATCTATTTCAGCATCAGGAGTCTTCATTCCTTCGGGTAAGCCAATTTCTTTTAGGAGGCGTACTTGTTTTCCCTGCTCAGCAAATGCTTGGGCAACAAACTGCTCAGACTGGATATCTTGCTTGCCATGCTGCTCATGAATCAGAACAAATCCACCTGTTTCTTGATCAAAATAGGTTTGCTGATACTTAGGTTCAGGTTTATGAGAATCGAGTTGCGTACGATTCATTGTTGTTGAACTCCTTGAAAAAATGCATTTGTATCACCTTAGATCTCGAAACAGTTTTCGATGGAGATAGCACTTGTAGACTATCGGTGTTCAACAAAGATAAAACCCGCCCCTAGATTTAGGTGCGGGCTTTCTTTCAAATTACCCTTGTAGCTTTTTGTGAATTAATTGGTTCTGGTATAACCCTGAAATTCCTAGTGGCACTCAATCAGAGAGTTTTCAAAGAGAAATTCTGCTTTGCTCAATCATTAATAGGAACCGTTTTATGAAATTTGTTCAAACGCTTACCCTTTCTATCGATCAAGCTGCTTACCATCTTTTCAAAATAAAAAGCCGCCTGTGCCACAAGTAGGGTCATAGATCAGAAACTGGAAGCAATGAAGGAAGTTTGTTGGGAGCGATCGCGTCCCACGTTGCCCTATCCCCAATCGGCGATTTTCAAGAGCGCATGGGATGGGTTGACCTACGAGGAAATTTCCGAGCAACCTCGCAAACACTACGATGTCAGCTACATCCGAGGGTTAGGATCAGAGTTATGCAACCAGTTAGGTGAAGTATTGGGCGTGAAGGTTCGTAAGCCGACTTTTCAGGAGGACGTGATGGAAGGGTTGGAGCGACGATCGCGCTCAATTCCTGCACAACCCAACATCACCTCACTTAACCCAACGTTCGGCTCCGAGTTTAACGCTCTTGCTCCAGTGCCCGATATCAATAGTCCTGATATTGACGGAGCAGAAGTTCGGTGGGTGGGGCAGATCTGGTTGAAAAGCTGGTGCAGCGCTTATTAGGGGATTGTCGTTTATTGATGTTGGTGGGATTGACGGGGATTGGCAAGACAGCATTGGCGGCGCGATTGCTCACCGATCGCACAGCGATATTTCCAAACTTTCAGAGATTTTTCACACCCATCCATCAACTGTTCATAGGATTCATGAGTTAAAGCAATTTTATGATTCACCCTTATATAAAAGTTTGATAATAGGCTTTTGAATTACCTAAATGAACGAATAGAGAGATAAATAAAATAGACTGCAATCGATAAAATCGAAACGGCATTTATCCCCACGGCTTCCACCAGCAGACTCTTGCGGGGCAACCGTCGCGCCACAAACCCAAAGGCGATCGCTCCCCACCTTGCCCAACACGGCTAGAGATCGCTAATCACCTGAGCAACCGCGCAGATATTTCTGACAATCGCTATCGTAGAAAGATGAATCATCGAAGATCTTCTTTACGGCGGCGGTGGCAAGAGTTTCGCCGATCGCTGTCTACCTACCAATATTGTGTTAAAGCAATTGAACTGGTCTGGCAGTGCGATCGCACTCTAACGATTGCGTTTGCCATTCTCACCTTGATTAGTGGTTTGCTTCCAGCGGCGATCGCCTATGTGGGCAAGCTAATTGTAGATAGCGTGATACTAGCCGCCCAAACTGGAGCCACGGGCGATCGCGGGTTGGTCATGCAATATTTAGTCCTAGAAGCCTTGATCACGGCTTTGTTTACTGCTTCACGCCAAGGGCTGATGCTGTGCCAATCGATCCTGAGAATGCTGTTGGGTCAGGAGGTCAACGTGATGATTATGGAAAAGGCGCTGACCCTCAACATGGCGCACTTTGAGAATCCAGAAATCTACGACAAAATGGTGCGTGCCCGTCGAGAAGCTTCTAGCCGTCCCTTAAGTTTGGTGGGGCGCAGCTTTGG
>CASBQE010000297.1 GCA_949127665.1 Synechococcales cyanobacterium PMM_0083 | reverse complement strand
CGACCACTTCATACTGGCTAAATTCGGTCATTTGGCGATCGCTTGCCAGAGCATTCACCGCCAAAGGCATTGGTCCTTTCACAGGCTGAAATGCCAACTTCACCCCTGGGCTAAATGTGCTGCCACCAGTTGAGGGTGGCTGACCGGGTTGAATGCCACAGGCGGTAGTAGTGGCTGCGGCACCTAGAAAAATCAGAAAGTGTCTACGATTGAGAGTCATATTAGATTGCTTAAAGTCCCACTCTGTCCCGAATCTAACGCGGTCTCTTTAAGAATCGGTTAATGATGCTTGTTAGTCCGCGCCGCAATCACACGTTTTACTGGGGGATCACCAACTTTCTCAAGCTCATTGCAAAATCAGCAGTTCGTTCAGCTTGTCTTTCAAATCTGATGACACCATCAGCGGTTTGTAAACTTCGCCTTCGTAGGGTTTCCAGACATATTCTGAACTAAACGGTCGAAATATCGTGGATGCTCCCATCCTTTGCCAAACCGTTTCAGCTAAAACCAATCCTGGAAAGGTGGGATTAGAAGGCTCTTCGAGCAATTCACTATAAGTTCTAAACTCGTCTACTTCCACACCAGCTAAGGCATAACGAAAGGTGGGAGCAGTCCTTAAGTGTTGATAGAGTAGGATGCCCAACTCCGTCATCAGATAAGCTGTTTCTGGTGTGTCAATCCCAGTCTCGCTAATGCCACTCGGACAGACTCGGCACCACCAATTCTCCTCAATATCCTGAAAAATTTTTGCATGACATTGGGTTTGGCTACCATTTGAGAGAATCCAGGAAACGTTGTCAAAATGGTGGGCAAATTGCTCAGCGCTCGCCTGCTCTGCTCCACATTCAGCCGACAAGCTAAATATCCACGTCATTGTTGTTCTCCTAATTGATTGGCTCGACTCATCCAACCTTTTCCCAATCTTCCTGAGTATTTGCCAATGCGCTTTCATATCTCGCTAACAGCATTGTAGTTCTTGGCATAATGCTAATGTGAATTGCACTGTCTTGAACCGCTTCAAGATCTCCAGTGATTTTGCTGTCTTCGATTTGCCAGAGGGAATCTCTGCCTGCTCCTCCGAATGTTGCAGGTCTGCGGAAGGCTGGTAGACTTTCAATTGAAAGCGAAGTAGACATGCCTTTCGTGCTTCTAATGGCTACGTCTACAAACTCACCCGTTGGATTGCCTTCTGCTTCTGGTTGCAAATATCCTTCGTCATCCAACCAATCTCTTGGCATTTGCTCAACATCGATATCAATGCTGGGTCTGATTCCCAAAAGACGAGCGCTACGACCTACTTTGGGTTTACCGTTTGCCTCAGCCATGCCTCGGTAATAGAGTTTTGCCATCAGCCAAGATTAGCCCTGCAAGATTGTCAGACTACAGTAATAATGCCTACATTGGTGAGATGACTGTTCTCCAGTTTGCAAGCCAAACAGGTTCAATAACACCATTTTGATGTTGCTATTACTAGCAAATATACTGATATTTCGTACACTCATAAGTATACATGTAAGGATAATCCTTCTTAAAACCAATGCACACGCCCTTGTACGGTAACCAGCAGATAGGCTGCCTGCCGAATGGTGATGAACCGGATTCAATGGCATCTTCCAGTCCGAATGCCGCATGTACAGACCCATTAGCATGACCATCCTCAATAGCTGCATAGTAGTAAAACTTGCTTATCTTGTACAAAGACGCTTCTGCTGTAAAACCTGGAATATTCATGGTCATTTTCCCTTCAGTAGGTTTTTTTAACGGTCAAAATCAGTTGACAACTTCATAAAACGGTGAAATAGAAGCTATTAGCTTAAACATCTATTAATCCAAACGCAATACGACCCGACGTGGGACTCCTGAAAACAGTGTAGTTCCCAGCAATAGCTAAGCACTTTAGGACCTTGGTGAATCACATCATATAAAGTTAAAGCAGGTTGAACAATTCCACCGTAACAACTAGACTCAGTAGCGGATTGGTAACGCAATTTGCCATTGTAGAGGGACGCTTCTGCGCTAAATCCTGGTAAGCTCATTTGAGAAATCTCCTTTAGTTTTAGATTGTTGAGTTAACGGTCGTAATAGGGTGATATATCGGTAACAAAAAATGGGAATTTACCCATTAATTGATGCATGACCCCCTACATTCTCCATCGCCACAGCATTGTAATCCTGGTGGACAACACTTGCGACCGCATGGCTCACCCCCAAAAATACAGTTGTTAATTGGCGGTTTTGGCGGATCACTATTAGGGGGCAGGAAGTCGCTTGGGAACTCACTACAAAACCCGCCGTCTCGACAGAAGTAATTTGGTGGACAGCACGTATCACCGCAACAGCTCTCTCCTAAGCCACAGCATTCACCACCGCAGACAATCTGATTGCTTGGACAGCAACCTTGAGGCATGCACGTCTCGCCATGTGAACAACAGTGACCCAACTCGCAAAACACTGGACAACAAGGACTTCCTGGCGAGTCGCAATTGATAGCACGACAGGCAGCAAGTTTTCCCAAACAACCCGCATTTGCAAGAGCATACGCACCTGTCACCGGGATCGCGCAAACTGGAGCGAATGGTCCAGTGACCGCACATACCGCAAGCCCTGCGGTCCACGCAGCTACTGCAATCCCGGTACATTCAGCAGCGGTGACATTACATCTATTTTCGCAGGACTCGCAGTTAACGGTGTCGTCATGGGTTAATGCGGCGACCACTGATTGAGACGCTACTGTGCCACCGAACTCAGCGCTGGAAGAACGATAGCGGTTGCTCGTCTTGTATAGCGAAGCTTCTGCTGTAAACTCAGGTATGCTCATTTCAGCCGTCCTTTTGTTGCAAGTTCAACGGTCATAGTAGGGTGACATCTTGGTAACCAAGAAGGGAAATTCTTCAGTTACATCCACTCGAACAAAGTACTTTTCGCGAACATCAGTGCTGCGGTTGGTGAAAGCGAAGATAACATTAAAAATCTTGCGAGTGCTGTTTAGCCGGGAAGGAAGCACCTCTACGGCTGTTAGTGAACAACTCCGTCCGTAAGCTTCAGAAGCGATAGCATAAATAGCTGGATAGCGAACGACCAAATAGTTCAGCGCCCGATGCTCATCTGTTGCGCCTGCATTGTCAGCCATTTGCATAATCCGGTCAAACACTTCTTCACAGGTTTGTGTGAACTGATTTGCAGCAATTGTCTCTGGTCTGGGAATGTTTTGGATCAAGGCACTGCGATCGAAGGAATAGATTTGGTCGAACACAACAATCGGCACCATCAGCCCATTGCATAGCTCTGGTGGTGCGATGGGACCTCTTATGCCAATGACGATATCGACATCCAAAGGACTGGGTGCAGGACGAACCGCTTCCACCAATAGATCTAAGTCCGCAGGGTCACGCGGTGCCAGAATGTAAGTCTCTAATCCCTCAATAGTCAGTACCCAGCACAGTTGACGCACCAGGTATCGGTTCTGCCTCTGGGTTAGAACCGTGTGAACAGCCTCTCGATCGGTCTGCCCAGCAGTTTCTGTTCGCCCAGTAGCCTGAGCAAATTCCTTTTCCACCGATTGCTTTGGAAAACGCCACCCAACTTTGCCCAAGGCATAAATGTAAGAGGGCGGAGCAGTATTAGAACTTTCCCCTCCACAAGTAGCGCATGTCTCGCTTCCAGATTGTGGAATCAATGATGCGTTGGTGGGATTCTTAGAAGATGGTGCGATCGCTGGTGAATCGTTCATATCCATAGGTTGCTGAGTTAAGTGTTCTGTTTGATTCATAAAATTATTGCTCCTTTAAGAACGAGACTTAGCCATGACTTGATACGCTGCCCAGGCATCCAACAACGGGGGAACAACTGTAGTTCGTCGTACCCCATTGCTCTGAGTGACAGCGAGTTTTACCTCAGCCGCCGTTGCAGTTGGAAATTCTGACCAGAGTAGCGCGATCGCACCTGTAACGAACGGAGTAGCGACACTTGTTCCCCCTAACGTCAACGTTTTCTCATCAGTTCCGAGGCTGGTAATCTGATCGCCAGGAGCACTCAGACCCTTTCTGCCGATGGAGCTTCCCAAGTTGGAGTAACTAATCGGTCTTCCTTGCAAGTCACAAGCCACAACCGGAATCACCCAGGGATGACGGGTAATGGCAGAACTACCGAGCGTCCCCTGATTCCCTGACGCAGCTACAGTGATCACGCCTCGTTGCAAAGCATAATCCAATGCCTCATGTAGCTCACGCTCACCTTGAGATGAGGGTTGGGCGATCGCCACACTCATATTCAATATTCGTGCGCCTGCGTCAATACTCTCAATGATTGCCGCTGCCAGATCCGCCGGAGTTGCGCTGGGCATCTGTTCACTTCCCAGAGTCGTTTCAGCAAAAATGGGGCGTACCAACAGGGTGCAGTTAGAGCAGATTGATGGAGAAGCAGAATTCCGCTTTCCACACAAGATCCCTGCTACAAATGTCCCATGAACACAAGCAATACTGTTAGCTTGAACACATTGACCACTCAGATTTCCAGAAATTTCACGAATATCCCCCCCCCAGAGAAATTGGGGTGATTCCTAACGATGGGTCCATCGATTAACCCAACCACAATTTCGGGTCTACCGCTTGAGAGTTCCATCAGGGGTGTGAGTTCAGTCAAATCTAAGGGATTCATTTACTGATTCTACAGATGCGCTTTGCGATTAATTATTTCTTGGCATCAAATATTTGTCAACTCCTAGGAAACTAAATCTGAGCAGAGAAGATGGAAAATACTGCCTCACAGGTAACCTAAGCGGTCGAACAAAAAGATAAGATTTGGTAGAATCGCGATCGCCAATAGGAACTGGGGTATCCAAATGCTGCTGGGTTTGGGTGGTTGGCGCTCTATCATGCGATCGCCCTTACGGCGGCTTGGGCATCTCGCAGCAAACCTTTGGCAATCCGAAAAAGCTCTTGCCCAGTGTGCAAATAGTCTTCATCGTAATTGGCGGTGAAGTACTCTAGCTGTTCAATGCCATCTTCCACACGATTGAGGCAATAGAAAAGATGCTCTGCCACGCCTGCGACACTGGCGGGATTGGGCAGGGAACGAAAGACCTTTTCGGCTTG
>CASBQE010000296.1 GCA_949127665.1 Synechococcales cyanobacterium PMM_0083 | reverse complement strand
GCCTAACTCGTCGAGACTTTCTTTAATTGCGATCGTGCTTACTCCAGCCATCGTTACTATCTCATTTCTACATCCCTCAGTTTATCTGATCTGTAACTATCTCAATTTAATTTGGTATGATAATACCCAGAGTACGTGGATTTGCCCCTCACCCGATATTTTGTGTCAGTCAGGGAATGCTACACAAGCTGAATAGTAGAGATATTGTTGTTTGGAATTTAGACCGCAATGGATGTAATGGAGTTTTTTCAACTGAGTACCGGAACATGGCGATCGCAGCGAACCACGCATCACCTGGCATTCAAACGGGCTGAAGCAGGCGGATCGGCGATTCAGGTTGAGGCGTTTGCGGCGGATCATCCACAGGTGATTGAGATCTGCCAACTGCATGAGGTTGATCCTACCCTGGCGATCGGGGGGGCGTTTGTCTCTTGGCATGGAACAATGGGCTGGGATCGGAATGACGATGAAAACCATGAAGGTTCTACGGTATTCGCCCTGATTCCCGACGCAGATCAACCCCGTCAAGGAATTTTGCTGCGAGAGCGGGGCTATGCTGAAATTGTGCCGATTGCGGGGCAATATCACATGGATGATGAAGATGCGTTGGTGCTAACGACCGAGTATGAAACCATGAGTTCGATCGAGCGTTTTTGGTTTGCTAGCCCCAGCCTCCGAATGCGAACCAGTACCGTCAAACGATTTGGTGGATTCAGCACGGCTACTTTTTGTACCGAACTTCGGGTTGCCGACGCTGACGCAGATGACTCTGGATCAGAAACGGACTCCTCAAGCTCCCCTAACCCAGCTCAAATCGCCGTTGCAGCGACAGAATACTTTTCTTTGCTAGGCTGCTAGATTTTGGTTGATCGATTCATTATCACTACTAGCCTCGACCCATTTACCCGTGGGCTGGATTATCTCTACGGGGTTCGCAGTTTAGCTTTAGCGCCAGAGATGGTGGATGTGGTTGATCACCTGGATGACCGAATACCGATTTGCACCTGGATCGGTGATCACATTGATGGGGTGAACGCCCAAATCAACAGCTATCTTCAGAGGTGCCATGATTGCTTTCACCCTTGGGATCAGTGCCCTGTCCAAATTTTTGCGGCTCCGCTGGTTCAATCTTTTGGCATGGATGGGCTGTGTAATCTGCAAACTGATCCAATCACCATCTTGATTGACGTGGGGCGCGTGGTGCCAGACGACTGGCTGCGGTTGGTTGCTCATGAATATGCCCATGCCCATGTTGGGGTTCCTGGGCACCACACTCAGTTTGAGCGATCGCTCGCCCATCTTTGCCTAGGCTTAGAGATTCCGCCGCCGCCCGATCAATCTGATGCCAAAGACTGGTTGCGGTTTTATCCTGATTGTGTTCCAACCCAAAATTCACTGGCATTTTGGCGCGGCGAAGGAAGAAATCAGCGATCGCTAAATTAAGTTATGTAATTTTCATCAGACTAAATCGAATAATGCAGCACCCATCCATATATGATCAAGACTAACTTTGTAAGACTTTATCAGAAAAGGGAGATTTTGTAGGCGTGGCACTTCCTCTTTTAGAATATTCTCCAAATAGTCAAAATCAACGGGTCGCGGGCTATGAAGTCCCTGGAGACGAGCAACCCCGGATCTACTCCACAGACAATCTGCTGTCATCGACAGATATGGATGCTTTGATTGAAGCAGCCTATCGTCAGCTTTTCTTCCATGCTTTTGCTGCCGATCGTGAGAAAACTCTGGAGTCCCAACTTCGCAACGGTCAAATTACAGTTCGAGATTTTGTGCGTGGTTTGGTTCTCTCCAACACTTACAAGCGCAGTTTCTATGATCTCAATAGCAACTATCGCTTTGTAGAGCAGACTGTGCAGCGAGTCTTGGGTCGTGATGTTTACAGTGAGCGCGAAAAGATTGCTTGGTCGATCGTCGTGGCTACTAAAGGCATTGTGGGCTTTATAGACGCGCTACTCAACAGTGATGAATACTTGGAAGCGTTTGGATACGATATCCTTCCCTATCAACGTCGCCGCATTTTGCCGGGTCGGGCAGAGGGCGAACGTCCGTTCAACATCACCTCTCCCCGCTACGACGCATACTACCGCCGTAAGCTTGGTTTCCCACAATTCATTTGGCAAACCACTGTTCGCAGCTATGTTCCCCAAGAGCAAAAGGCGGTTGCAGGAAGTCCATCTCAATTCCTCAATATGGCGCGGGCTATTAACCCCCAGGGTAACCCGCCTCAAAGAATCTCAGCGCTTAACATTGATATCGAACAATCCGTTCCCTATCGCAAAAGATAAGTCACCCTGAGCCATTCAAAAACGCGGGGATTGTCTGTTCACTCAGTACAGCTCCCGCGTTTTTTAGTTTTTAATTAACCCACTTCAGGCATGGTATTATTTTCTGAGCTGAAACCCAGTGTCAGCAGCGCTTTACGAATTTTCGCTTTAGAAGGGCGGACTTTTGGAACGGTGAAGCCTAGTTCTCTGGCTGTCTCAAACAACTCTCGCATTAAAAGATCGAGCGAAATATCATCGGCATCTTCTGGAAGCTGCCCTATTCTGCCTTCATAGGCTAAGGTGTAAAGCTCTAGATGATGCTTTCCCATGACTCTAGCTAGCTTTCTTAAGGTTTCGGGAGTCGGGCAAGTTCCTTTAAAGCACGCGCCTCTCAACCGGGGTTGCGGTACCCCCGACAACTCCGCGAGATGATTCATACTGATACTCTGCTGTTCCAGGTATTGCAGAATAAATTGCCCTAAAGGGGAGCAGTCTTCGGCTTTAATTTGTAATCTTGCTGGCATTGGTTTAGGACAAAAAAAAATCAACCCTGCAAAAATAGCTGCCGAACGGCGATCGCTTGCCTAGCTTGCAATGTTGCTATTCTGAGCGTTGCAACCATCGTCTGATTTTACACTTTACTCCTTGAAAATTCCTATTGGCTGCAAGAGCCACGGTAAAATCATTTGCAAACTTTATAGGATAAGAAATTTTTCTCTCTCAAAAAGAGTGTCTCATAAACGGTCATTTGGTTAGACAATAGCGGCGGCGATCACCAGCAATTCTCATTATGGAAATCTAACTGGTATTTGGTGGGATCTCTAGCTCTAGCCCTTGGAGCATAAAGGTGAGCAGATGATCCCAACTCTCGAAATACAGATAACGAGTTAACGCCCGCACATCATCACAAAAGGTTTTGCGCGTCGGTAAGTGCGCCCTGAGCATCTGGTATTTGTGGTCTAAGCAACTCCAGAAAGGTGTGGAATAGCAGGGACAAGATGTTCAGGGTCGCAAGCAACGAGGCGAGATGCTGTTTGCCATGCCCGAAATTGGGGTTTGAGGTGCGGTGGAACGGAAAACCGGGTTAACTGGCTCTTTTACATAGCCAAATTGGCTACAGCCCATTGACATCGGCTTTATTACTTTTGGCTAGGGCTGCTAGGATGGGCGCATTAGGGTATACCCATTTGCACCAGCGCCCTTAAAGATATTGCCCGCCTTGACCTGAAGTCATTGAAACAAGGCTGTCATGAGGAGCGATAAGTCTTGAAAGCTTTGTAGGGATGAGCTTTCAAAGCTTTACTTGGATACGGACATTAGCACACCAGGTTGTCCAATTTTCATTTGGCTATTCAAATTGTCCTCTTAACCGGGTTTTTCGTTCCACTGCACCTCAGACCCCTTTAATCCGGTGGATTTACCAACAGTACGCTGCTTTAATGGAAGAGGTTTGAGGATCAACGGCATCGACTGCTACTCAAACCCCGTTTAACAATACTCAGGCAACCAATTCTTCCGATCGCAGGTTGGAAGCCAAGCCAGGTTTGCAGGCTTCTAAATCAGGGTTTAACGCACGGATAGCCGCATCCGTGGTTTCAAAACAGTTTTCGCGTCCAATTTTGTTGAGCAAACCAGTGCGCTCCAGAAGCGTTTGAACTTCTGGCTGCAACCCACTGAACAGTAAGCGGCAATCATGCCGTTTCAAATCGTGATAAATATCTTCCAGTGCCACCAGTCCAGTGGTGTCCATGTTGGGCACGTACCGCAGCCGCAAAATCAAATACTTTACCGCTGGTTCATCTCGCAGAAACGTCACAAAGCGTTCTGCCGCTCCGAAGAATACGGGACCATCCACTCGATAAACTGCTATTTGCTTCGTTAGTTCCAGGGGCACACCGGGTGGAAAGACTTCTGTTTCAGGCACTTTAACCAAACTCAACTCACTCATGCGCTTGATGAACAACGCTCCTGCTGCAATCAGCCCCACTTCTACAGCCAGCACCAGGTCAAAGAAAATAGTCACAGTCCAGGTGAGAATCATCACTGCAAAGTCAGAATAGGTTGCCCGCATCAGTAACCCGATCGCCTCCCATTCAATCATCCGTATACTTGTAACCATCAAAATGCCTGCTAGTGCTGCCAGCGGGATTTGCGCGGCTAACGGTGCCAGCGTAAGAATAATGATTGCTAGGGCAAGACCGTGAATCACGCCAGACAACCGGGTTTTACCGCCCGATCGCACATTCACAGCCGTACGAGCGATCGCGCCTGTTGCCGGAATGCCGCCAAAGAAAGGCACCACAATATTGGCTAAACCCTGACCGATTAACTCGCGATCGCTGTTGTGCTTCTCGCTGACCGTCATTCCATCCGCGACCACTGCCGAGAGTAGAGATTCAATGCTGCCCAAGGCGGCTAAAGCTAAAGCGGGCGTGATTAATTCCCGTATCAACCCAAAGTCATTCCAGTGGGGAATGGTGTGCGGCAACGGTAAGGATTGGGGAATCGAGCCAATCGTGGGCACGTTGAGATGAAAGACGGAAGCGATCGCCGTTGCCAGCACCAATCCCACCAACGAACCCGGTATGGATGTTGTAATTCGTGCCCAAAAGAGCTTAGTCACAATCACGACTACTGCCAAGCCAACGGCTGCCCCACTCATCCCTTCCAGATGGGTCACCGTCTGCCATAACCCAGGCAGGAAATGCTCACTGCGGGGCAATTGCAGCCCAAAAAAGTTGTTCAACTGTCCACAAAAAATAATCACCGCAATGCCATTGGTAAAGCCTGCGGTGACAGGATAGGGAATGAATTTTACCAGTCTGCCCAGTTTGGCAATACCCAGAGACACCTGGATGATCCCTGCCATCACCCCAGCAATCCAAACCTTCTCAATGCCGTATTTGGCAACAATCCCCACCAAAATGACTGCCATTGCGCCCGTCGGTCCGGTGATTTGGACTGGGGAGCCACCAAAGACCGCCGCAACAATGCCTGCCACGATCGCGGTATAAAGCCCCGCTTTGGGGTCTACCCCACTCGCAACTGCAAATGCCAGGGCTAAAGGTAGAGCCACCACAGCAGCCGTTAGACCACCCGTTAAGTCACCCCGCCACTGACCAAACGTACGATTGAGCCACCCGCGTAGATCACCACTGAAACTATTGATTACTGTCATTGGGTTCAAAGACCCTCCTGCTTAACATCCGAATTAGAGTTGCCGCCTTTATTCCAGTTGATCCAAACTGTTGCGAATCTCAACTAGGTGGTGGTTGAAGACCTCTAGTGCCGCATCCAAAACTTTGAAGAGATCGCGATCGCGTACAGAATAAAACACATGGGTGCCTTCTCGACGACTAATTACCAGGTCGTAGCGCCGCAAGATTGCGAGCTGCCGAGAGATTGAAGAGGCTTCTACCTCCAGCCACTCCGCAATGGCATTGACGCTGTTCTCGCCACACCGAAGCGTGTCTAGAATTTGAATCCGCACTGGATGAGACAGCACTTTGAAGAGTTCTGTTTTGAAGTCACTGGGCTTTAAGGGCAAATTAACATCCGCTAGCCTTTGCATCTTCGTATCTCTATATCTGACAATCTGCAAAGTCTTGCATACAGCCTAGCACTTGTGTTAGGGTGTGGCAAGCAGTAACCGATAGGGAGGTTTTACCTCTTCGGCTGCCATTGCCATTACCTGTGGGCATTAAAGGAGTAAGGCCCATAGCTCTTTCGTTGCTGGGTTAAAGATGTATACCAAGACTCGTCGTATTGAACACAACGCAAGTCGGTAGAGGTGATCACCCAGAGATCGAAGACTTATCAGTTAAAACAGACCGAAGTCTATCAAGCATAAATAAAACATTTACTCAATCATCAGCACAAAGTATTTCACTCGGAGTAAAGAGATGTTAGACATTAAAATTTTTGACGTTGATCAGGGTTTCTGCGCCGCTCTCAACATGGGCGATCATCATACGATTCTGATTGACTTTGGTTACAGCACCCGCAGTGGATTCAATCCGTCGCAGCACCTCTTGCAACAGCACTGCACGTCTCTAGACTGTTTGATTGTTCCTGCTTATGGCAAAGAGCATTTAGCAGGTCTCTCTGATTTTTTGAGACAAACCCTGATCGATGGCTTAGCCGTTCATTTCTTAGTGGCGAACCCTTCACTGACTGCTGATCGATATCATGAATTAGATGTGGCAAATCAACGGTTTAGCAATGTGCTCATGGCAGACCAAAATTCACGGTGTCCCCAAGTCAGCCAGTCAATGAAAATTCATGGGATTGATTTTTCCTTTTTCTGGAATAATTACCCAAAATCCCAGGATGCTCACAACCTCAGCTTAGTCACGTTTGCATCCTATCGAGATATCCATATTGTCTTTCCCAGTGATCTGGAAACAGAAGGATGGCGAGAACTACTCAAGGATGCTGAGTTTTGCAAGCGATTGCGACAGGTCAATATGTTTGTCGCTGCTAATCATGGGCGGGAAGAAAGCTACTGCCCAGAAGTGTTTGATTACTGTAGACCCGAAATCATCATTATCTCCAATGAATTGAACCAGCGAGTTTCGCCAAATATGCTGAATCAATATCGGAAACACGCCAAGGGTTGCTCAGAGAGCGTTTGTGATCAAAAGCTGCTGACGACCTACGAGGATGGCACCATCACGATTTCAAAATGCTTGGATCGATTACGGCAAGTACAAACTCAGCGGAAAGCCTATCAGCACTAGCTTTCGTTTAATCAATCAAGTCTTGACTGAAAGCGATGTATGAAAACAATCTTCGTGGTTGATGATGACGGATGGCTTCGCGAGTTTATCTCTGAGTTTCTGCGATGACGAAGCTCCAACGTGATTGAAGCTAAGGATGGACTAGAAGGTTGGCAATTGGCGATCGCGCCAAGAAACCGATCTCACTTTTTCTGATAGTGAGATGCCCCGATTGAATGGCTATGAGCTACTCGAAAAACTTCAGCAAGATCTTGATTTGGCAATGATTCCAGTCATTCTCATTTCTGGTATGGCAACAGCCGATGCTCGAAATCATGCACTCCAATTAGGAGCCGTAGACTTTCTCTGTAAACCAACCTTCCCAATGGCAGGAGTTTATTGAGCGCGTTACGACAGAACTCAATACGTTAAAGCCTCTAGTTTAGGTCAGCCTGCTTCTTGTATGGGCGAGTAGCCCAATGCTAATTTAACTGAAAAGCTATGAAGATACTCAGATAAGAAGATGTCCTTTAAACCCAGTGACTTTAAAGCCGATCTGTTTAAGGTGTTGTCGAATCCAGTGCGGATTCAGATCCTTGACACCCTGCGAACTGAAGAACGCAGCGTCAACTATATCGCCGAATGGCTGGGAATTGAATCTTCAGCTATCTCCCAGCAGTTAGCTGTCTTACGGAGCCGCAACCTGGTTACAAGCCGCAAGCAGGGCAACTTTGTGTTCTACTCCATTCGCGACCCTGCCATTTTTAAGATTCTAGATGCCGCTTTAGAGGTATTTAACAACCATTTAGTCGATGTACGGGATGCCTTACAGAAGTTGGAATAAGACCTATTTGAGTTGAATTATATGACGTTGACTTCCTCTTTCGATCGCCTTTTTTGGACGCTGGCAGCCTACGCGGTGGAAGGCAAAAATTCGGTTAACTACAGCCTGATCAAAAGCATGGCTTTTCGTGAGCCTGCACTCCTACACCAATTATTAAAGTCTCTGTCCGAAGCGATCGCGCTGTAAGGTTTGGGAATCTGCGTGATCAGAATTTCAGGAAAATGGTAAGAGAGTGGATCGAGGAAGAGGAAGGAGAACTTTTTGATGGAGATGCGATACACTCACTCAATGCCGCGATCGCGGCAACCTCACTCACTCGAAAGACATCATCATGCATAGACTGGCAGCAACACCGGGCGGTTGGACTCCTGACACAGAAGGCGTGATTTTTGTGGATCAAACTCCCGCGCCGATCGTGTTGATTACCGCAGCAGATACGGACATCAATGCGATCGCCCAGGCAATGCCCTATCTCCCTGGCAACTTCCCGGCTGTGCGGGTAGTCAATCTATTGCAGCTTCAACAGCAACTATCGATCGACACCTACGCTGAGACCGTTTTAGAGCAGGCGCAGGTGATTGTGCTGCGGCTGTTGGGCGGTCGCTCCTACTGGTCTTATGGTTTGGAAGTAGTGCGCGAGACGGTCGAACGGACTGGTGCAACGCTGATTGTGCTGCCGGGAGATAACCAGCCTGATCCAACGCTGATTAGCCATTCCACGTTGGCGATCGCCCAAGTGAACCAGTGCTGGCGCTACTTTTTAGAGGGTGGTGTCGAGAACATGGTCAATGCTTTGTGCTGGTTGGCACATCACGGGGTGTCGCCTGAGTATGGTTATGAACCGCCGCAACTGGTGCCGTCTGCTGGAATCTATCCTTTCTTAATTCCACCTGCAATCCAGACTGCCCCTCAAGTTGGGATCGTGTTCTACCGAGCGCATTATTTAGCGGGTAACTTGGCTCCAATCGACGCACTCTGTCAGGCATTGAGCGATCGCGATATATGTCCTATTCCTATCTTTGTCTCGTCGCTGCGAGATCCTGATGTGCAGTCAGAACTGCTGCACTATTTCCGTCCTAAAGATGAAGCTGGCATCCAGGTGTTGCTGAATACCACCAGTTTTTCTCTGGCTCAACTAGGAGAAAGGGAGCGCGGCGGTGAAACGACTTCTGACTTTCCAGAGTTGTGGCAACGGTTAGATGTTCCCGTGCTGCAAGTGATTCTAAGTGGGGGCGGATTGGCGCAATGGCAGCAGGAATGGCGCGGGTTGTCGCCCCGCGATGTGGCGATGAATGTGGCATTGCCAGAGGTCGATGGACGCATTATTAGCCGCGCAGTTTCGTTTAAGGCGGTGCAAGGTTGGAATGCAGCCTTGGAAACGGAAGTGCTGAACTATCAGCCCGTGGACAATCGCATTCAGTTTGTGGCGGAGTTGGCGGCAAATTGGGCGAAACTGCGGCAGGAGCAGGTATGCGATCGCAAAGTGTCGTTGATTTTAGCTAACTATCCGAGCCGCAATGGTCGCCTTGCCAATGGCGTGGGGCTAGATACTCCAGCAAGCTGTGTGGCAATTCTCCAAGCACTGCAACAGGCTGGATATCACGTTGAGAACATTCCAAAAAACGATGATGAATTGATTCGACGGCTCACGGCAGGCATCACAAATGACCCAGAAACGAAAGGGATGAATCCGGTTAGGCAAACCCTATCGATCGCGGCTTATCGAGATTGGTTTGAAACACTCCCAGAAACCGTAAAAACTCAGATTTGTCAACGCTGGGGAGAGGCTCAAGACTCCTTTGCAATCGCTGGAATTCAACTGGGTAATATCTTTGTGGGCATTCAACCCACACGCGGATATGACACCGATCCAGCACTCAACTATCACGCGCCAGATTTAGAGCCGACTCACGACTATCTCGCATTTTATCACTGGCTGCGTTCGGATTTTGGCACCCATGCGATCGTCCATGTGGGCAAGCATGGCAATTTAGAATGGCTTCCTGGCAAAAGTGTTGCCCTGTCTGAGGATTGCTATCCCGAAGTTGCTTTTGGTGCGATTCCCCATATCTATCCGTTTATTGTCAACGATCCAGGGGAAGGTTCTCAGGCAAAACGGCGATCGCAAGCCGTGATCATTGATCACCTGACCCCGCCCATGACTCGCGCCGAACTCTATGGCGGTTTGCAGCAGCTTGAAGGCTTGATTGATGAATACTACGAAGCTCAAACCCTCGATCCATCGCGGTTAGCGGTGATTCGCGATCGCATGACCGCACTGATTCAGCAAGAGAATCTCAGTCAGGAAGTTCAAGCTATGGCAGGCGATATAGATCTTGATCAATTTACCCCCGCCGCCCTAACGGAACTGATCACCAACGCCGATCGCTATTTGTGTGAACTAAAAGAATCTCAAATTCGCGACGGCTTACACATCTTTGGACAATGCCCCGCCGGACGACAGTTGCGCGATCTGATCGTCTCCATCGCTCGCCATCCATCACCGGGACGAGTGGGCTTGACCCGCGCGATCGCCCAAGCCTGGAACCTCGACTTCGATCCATTGACAGCCGATCCAGCACTCCCCTACTCCTTCACTCCTTCACTCCTTCACTCCTTTACCCCTCCACCCCGCACCATCGGTGATGTGATCGACATCATCGAGAACTACGCCGCCGAACAGGTTGAGCAATTGCTGAATGGATACAGTGATTTATCAGATGACAACGAGATATTAACAGAGTTGAACTGGATTCGCGATCGCCTCTTGCCCGATCTGCAACACACTGATCAAGAAATGTCTTACTTGCTGCATGGATTGGCAGGAGGCTATGTGCCAGCGGCTCCGTCCGGTGCGCCCACGCGGGGTCGTCCTGACGTGTTGCCGACAGGACGCAACTTCTACTCAGTCGATATTCGGGCAGTGCCGACTGAAAGCGCCTGGGATGTGGGTCGTAAAGCGGCTGAAGTGTTGGTCGAAACCTACACTCAGGAACATGGTGAGTATCCTAAAACCTTGGCGCTCTCGATCTGGGGCACTTCCACCATGCGAACCGGGGGCGATGATTTGGCGGAAGCATTGGCGCTGCTGGGCGTGCAGCCTGTATGGGAAGGTGCGTCGCGGCGGGTGATTGATTTTGAGATATTGCCGCTGTCGCTATTAGGTCGTCCGCGAGTGGATGTAACACTACGGATTTCGGGCTTTTTCCGAGATGCGTTTCCCAACCTAATTGATTTATTTGACCAAGCGGTGACAGCGGTTGCGGCATTGGATGAATCGACTGATCAGAATCCCTTGGCGGCACAGGTGCAGCAAGAAACTCAGGAGTGGCAGCAGGCAGGCTTAACGGCTGAAGCCGCAGAGCAGCGATCGCGATATCGAGTGTTTGGCTCCAAACCCGGTGCCTATGGTGCCGGATTGCAGGGATTGATCGAATCGCAAAACTGGGAGACGACAGAGGATCTTGCCCGTGCTTACCTCAATTGGAGCAGCTATGCCTACAGCGCTCAGGGCGTGGGTTACTCGGCACCGGAAGCTTTTGAACGTCGCCTGACCAATCTGCAAGTTGTGCTGCAAAACCAGGACAACCGTGAACATGATCTGCTCGATTCCGATGATTATTACCAGTTTCAGGGCGGCTTAACGGCGGCGGTGCGATCGCTTCAAGGGCAAAACCCAACGGTGTATTTTGGCGATCATTCCCTGGCAGAAAATCCCAAGGTGCGATCGCTGGAACAAGAGATTGCGCGGGTCTATCGATCGCGCGTCGTCAACCCCAAATGGATCGCTGGCGCGATGCGGCATGGCTATAAGGGAGCCTTTGAAATGGCAGCAACAATTGACTTCCTGTTTGCCTACGATGCCACCGCCCAATGCGTCGCCGACTATATGTATGAAGGCGTGGCAGAAGCCTATGTGCTTGATCCGCAGGTGCAGGCGTTTGTGCAACAAAAAAATCCTTGGGCACTGCGCGATATGGCAGAACGGCTGCTGGAAGCACATCAACGGGGCATGTGGGAAAACGTAGATCAAACGATGCTGGATCAGTTGCGATCGCTCTCATTGGAAGCCGAAGCTGAGATTGAAGGACGACTCGGAAGTATGACTGGATAGTACAACGACCTATGCCTAGACTTGTTGAAGCCTTGTGTGAATTCAAGCACAAACACAAGAGGTTTTCTTTTATACTTCTTAGGGTAGACTTTTTATTTTGCCTAAATCATTAATCTACGGGTAGTTTAGTGGTCACTTTATCGATGGCTCGGATTAAAGAGGTTTTTAATGGAATTTTCCTGCACTCGATTGGAAAGTTCAGGCGATCTGAAGTATTCATGAGTCCTCGATTTCAGGCAATGATCTGGTTTAGTTTTGCCTAGTAAGATGATTTTCTGCAAATTGATTGAAGATTAGCTTTTCAAACGGTACAATTTCTGTATTTAGTAAGCTCAAATTGCGGTGCGATCGCTACTCTAGCGTCAGTCTTGTGTTCCTCCGCACACTATTACTAAGCAGCTCAGCTTGTTAGTGCGCTGAAAAATCCTTATTAACTGAGGAAGTGGTTTTTAAGACTTGTGTAATCTCACTCGCTAAGGACAACAATGATGGGTATTGCTCAGGCAAAATTTTCTGCGACCGATACAGCCTTTCATGTAGAAGGGTACGAAAAGATCGAGTTTAATTTGATTTTTGTTGACAGTGTATTTGATTGCGATCGCCCTGAACTTGCTGCCAACTACAAATCTTTTGGGCGATGTCTTGCAGTAGTTGACCATAATGTTAATCGCCTTTATGGCAACCAAATTCAGGCATATTTTAGCCATTACGACATCAATTTAACGATCTTTCCTATCGTCATTAGTGAACCAACCAAGACGATCGCCACCTTTGAAACGATTGTTGATGCCTTTGCTGATTTTGGCTTAGTCCGTAAAGAACCTGTGCTGATTATTGGCGGCGGTTTGCTGACAGATGTTGCTGGATTTGCCTGCTCTGCTTATCGTCGCAGCACAAACTATATCCGCATTCCCACGACCTTAATTGGCTTGATTGATGCTGGGATTGCGATCAAAGTTGCAGTCAATCACGGCAAGCTGAAAAATCGCTTGGGTGCCTACCACGCGCCCAAGCAGGTGATTCTAGACTTCTCGTTTTTGCGAACGTTGCCGATCGACCAAATTCGTAACGGCATGGCAGAGTTGGTTAAGATTGCGGTGGTATCTAACCGAGAGGTGTTTGAACTGCTGGAAGCACACGGCAAACAGCTATTGCAGACCCATTTTGGCTACGTGGATGGCACACCAGAATTAGCCGCGATCGCCCATCGCATCACCTACGAAGCGATCAAAACCATGCTGGAATTGGAAACCCCCAACCTGCATGAGATCGATCTCGATCGAGTGATTGCCTATGGTCACACTTGGAGTCCAACGCTGGAGCTTGCCCCGGCTGTGCCTCTGCTTCACGGTCATGCAGTCAACATCGACATGGCGCTGGGTGCAACGCTGGCTGCCCATCGCGGATATATTTCGGCTACCGATCGCGATCGCATCCTGGGCTTGATGAACCGCCTCGGCTTAGCGTTAGATCATCCTTTGTTAGACAGTGACCTGCTATGGAAAGCGACTCAATCTATCACCCAAACGCGCGATGGGTTACAGAGAGTGGCGACCCCTAAACCAATTGGTGAATGCTACTTCATCAACGATTTCACCCAAGATGAATTGACAGCCGTATTGATGCAACACAAACAGCTATGCGCCGCCTATCCACACAGTGCAGGCATTGATGCCTATGTGGGTAGCAATCCGCAACTAGTAGGAATCAGCAATGGTTAATACCTTGGATTCGACAACTGCTGCCCGTCCGGTTACGCCGCTGGGCATTCTAACGGAGCATCTTCAGCAGGCAGTGGCATTGCTAGAACACGAATCCGTTTCGGACACGGCAAAGGCACACCTTCACCAAGCACTCAAGCTAGCAGCAGGGCTTGATCCTTATGTGGAAGCTTGCACCACCCCGGAATCGGCGGCGCTTAAGGCAATCAGCGATCGCACCCAGCAAGAAGCATGGAGCCAACGATTTAGCGATGGCAAAACGGTCAGGCATCTGGAACAAGAGATGCTGTCGGGTCATGTGGAAGGGCAAACCCTGAAGCTGCTGGTATATCTGACTCGTGCGCGGCGGATTTTGGACATTGGGATGTTTACGGGCTATTCGGCGCTGGCAATGGCAGAAGCATTGCCAGAAGACGGTAGTTTGATTGCGTGCGAGGTCGATCGCTATGCGGCTGAGTTGGCTCAAAGTCTGTTCAAAGCATCGCCTCACGGCAGCAAAATTGAGGTGAAACTGGGAGCCGCTTTGGAAACCTTAAATCAGTTAGCGATCGCATCCGAACCGTTTGATCTGGTCTTCATTGATGCCGATAAACGAGAGTACATTGCTTACTTTCAAACAGTGTTAGACAGAAACCTGTTAGCCCCACATGGCATCATTTGTGTGGACAACACGCTGCTTCAAGGGCAACCCTATTTGCCTTCAGAAGAGCGCAGTGCCAGTGGACAAGCGATCGCTGAGTTTAATCAAGTTGTTGCGGCAGATTCTCGTGTTGAACAGGTTTTGCTGCCTGTGCGGGATGGCTTAACCATCATTCGCCGCTGTTGAAAGTCTGTCAGTTGAGACGTTTTGTAGGTTGGGTGAAACTGCACGAAACCCAACCTGCATCAGGTTACATCTAATGCTCAGGTGACTATGAACCCACTGCCACCCCAATCTACGCCCCTAAAAACGATCGCCACGCTGACGCTGCTGCTGTTCATGTTGCCGTTCAACTGTCTCGTGGTGCTAGCAGCTTGGTTTTGGACTACCATCAGTCGCCCGTTTCAAAAAATAACCGTGCCTGTCGGCGATCGCAAAACAGTGATGCTAACGGGTGGCAAAATGACGAAAGCGTTGCAATTAGCGCGATCGTTTCATGCGGCTGGACATCGAGTAATTTTGGTTGAGACTGAGAAATATTGGTTAACTGGACATCGATTTTCCAATGCCATTGATCGCTTTTACACTGTTCCCGCACCTGCAAAAGACTCACAAAAATATATCGATTCACTCCTGCAAATCGCCAAACAAGAACACGTTGATATTTACGTTCCAGTATGCAGTCCAGTCTCCAGCTACTACGATTCATTGGCAAAACCTGTGTTATCAGGTTGCTGCGAAGTCTTGCACTTGGATGCAGCAATGACGCAATTACTAGACGACAAATTTGCCTTTGCCGAACAAGCGCGATCGCTCGGTTTATCGGTGCCAAAGTCTGTTCAGATCACCGATCCGCAGCAAGTACTTGACTTCGATTTTAATCACGAATCGCGTTCTTACATTCTCAAAAGCATTCCCTACGATTCAGTGCGGCGGCTGGATTTAACCCAACTCCCCTGCGATCTCGACCCGATGGAAATGTTCGTCCACAGTCTACCGATTAGCAAAGCCAAACCGTGGATTATGCAGGAGTTCATCACCGGGCAGGAATATTGCACCCATAGCACCGTGCGCGATGGCGAAATTCGGCTGCACTGCTGCTGCAAGTCTTCTGCATTTCAGGTGAATTACGAAAACGTCGAGCAGCCCCAAATTCAGGCATGGATTCAGCATTTTGTTGGAGCGCTCAAGCTAACCGGGCAAGTGTCCTTCGACTTCATTGAGGCTGAGGATGGAACGGTGTATGCGATCGAGTGCAATCCCCGTACCCATTCTGCGATCACCATGTTCTATAATCACCCCGACGTTGCCGAAGCTTATCTGGGGCAAACGCCATTCCCACAGCCTATTCAGCCGTTGCTGACCAGCAAACCGACCTACTGGCTTTATCACGAACTCTGGCGCTTGGTCACAACGCGATCGCGGTCTCAACTGCAAACCCGTCTCGCCATTTTGCGGCAGGGCAAAGATGCGATTTTTCAAGTAAATGATCCGCTGCCCTTTCTCACTGTCCATCACTGGCAAATTCCGCTGCTGCTGCTAGACAATCTGCGGCGCGGTGGTGGATGGACGCGCATCGATTTCAACATTGGTAAACTCATTGAACTTGGAGGAGACTAACATGACCGCAACGCTTACCCCCGAAGCTTCCGCGATCGCGAAGCGACAACTGTTTGACCTGATTTTTGCCTTCATCAAAAGCCAGTGCCTTTACACCGTGATTCACCTCGGCATTGCCAACCTATTGCACGATGAAGGCGCACTCAGCGTTGAACAGATCGCCGAAAAAACAAACACCAAACCCGCGCGGCTCTACGTCATCCTGCGCGCCCTTGCCCATCTCAACGTGTTGCAGGAGCAGCCCGGACAGGTGTTTGCGCCCACGGAACTGTCGAATCTGCTGATCACCCATCAGGGAGCCTCGATCGGGCATTTCGCCATGCATTTACTAGAACCCGCTCAGTGGGCATCCTGGAATGTGTTGCAGGAGGCGCTAGCCACGGGCGAGGTGCCGTTTGAACGAGCCAATGGCGAAACCGTGTATGACTACTGCCAAAACCACGACTGGAGCGGCGATGTGTTCATTAACGCCATGAGTTTTTTGACCGAACATACGGTTGATTCTGTGTTGGATGTATACGATTTCAGCCCGTTCAAAACCGTGATGGATGTTGGCGGCGGTCAGGGCGGATTGATTGCGCGAGTTGTGAAAAAAACGGGCTGTAAGGGCATTTTGTTGGATGTGCCCTACGTGCTGGAAACGGCTCCGGCTTATTTGCAGCAGCAAGGCGTTGCAGCAGACACCGTGAAAATTATTTCTGGCGATGTATTTGAATCGGTGCCAGAGGGAGCAGACGCGATCGTCATGAAATATTTTCTCTCCGCTTGGGATGATGAGAACGCGCTCAAGATTATCAATAACTGCAAAAAAGCTTTGCCGCCCCACGGCAAAATCATCTTGCTGCAAGCGTTTATTCCTGATCTGGATGAACCCAAAGTTGCACCCGATGGCATTATGCCGGGAGTGTTTGCGGTACAAATTAGCGTGGCGGTGCCAGGTGGTGAATGGCGCACTCGCAAACACTTTCAAGCCTTATTTGAGCAGTGTGGATTTGTGTTAGAAAAATCTGTGGATAGCTCGACGAATCTTTCGGCGATGGAGTTTGGAATTCGCCCATGAAACTGTCCCGATTCCAACGTCAAATACTCAGTTTACTTGAGCCATTGCCGACTGAATATATGAACCCAGACGCGATCGCCTGGGGTGAACGCACTCAGGTTAGCTTGAGCAAGGTGATCACAGGATTATTGCGGCGATCGCGCCTAGGCAACCCAATCTGGGACCCGTGGATTCTCAAAGATGGCGATGTTTATCGAGTCTATTATTTAGAAGGAATTGAAGGGAAAGATCCTTGGTGGAGTTACAGCCAAATTTGTGGCGCAATTTCTACCGATTTGGAACACTGGGAACGACTGGGAACGCTATTAGAACCAGAGTCAACAAATGACTGGGAATCGGGTCGAGTTTGTGCAGGCTGTACCTATCAAGAAAACGGCGTTTACTATCTGTTTTACTCAGCGGGTGGTCAGGAGATTCCGCATTTGCACAACGAAGGTATTGGCTTAGCCACTTCAACGGATGGCATCCATTTTTCGCGTCATTCTAATCAACCGTTGATTATGCCAGAAGCTGATGATCTTTGGTATGAACGCAGCAATTGGACAGGGCATTTTCATTGGCGTGATCCTTATCTATATAAAGATAGTCAAACCGGAAAATATTACCTATTTATTTGCGCTTCAGCCAAAGCTCCAGGCAACTTTCAGGGTTGTGTTGGGCTAGCTGTAGCAGACACCGTTACCGGACCCTATCAAATTTTGCCCCCCGCGATCGCTGTTTCTGATAAAGCTGAACCTTGGGCTTACTATCACATGGAACGTCCACAGATTATCTATCGCAACGGCAAATATCACCTGTTCTTTTCCTGCTTTAAACAATTTTTTAATCCCGATTGGTTGAAAATAACTAAGCAAAAGCAGATTAATAATTCATCGCTGTACTGGTATGTTTCCGACCAGATTACGGGAGATTACCAACCCATTGATCCGCAAAACTTTGTGGTTTCTGGCAGCGAAAAGACAGGTTTGTATGGCACCAACTTACTGCAAACTTCGACCAATCCCGAAGAGTACATTGCCTACGGTTGGTATCACCGACTGCATACCTTAGAACTCTCGAAAACCTTTCAATTGCAATGGAAGAATCAGGTTCCTCAGTTAATCAAGTTGCTCAATTAATTAGCAATCGAAATCAGCCGGTATTCACTCTCAAAAAATTAAACTTCACCGCGAATCGTAAACGAATAATCGCCACCCGGTTCTAGTTGATAATCTTTTTGCTCTAAAAATCGTCCTAGTGGCTCTTTAATCAAAGCTCTGCCCAAAGACGGCTGCACAGAAAGCTCACCTAGCCGAAAGCACCATTCAAATTGCCACTCAAACTGATTTGCCCACACTTCGCCCGCCAGTGTGCCTTGCTGCCAGCAGTGGCGAGTGATCCGAACATGTGCCGTAGTTTGGGGAAGGCGTTTAACCACGAAAGTGCTGATAAAGGGATGACTATTGAATGGTCTATGACTTTGCTCGTCGAGCATCAGATTCAAATATACACAATACCAAAAATACCAAACCCTAAGAATTTTGCGCTAGTACAATTACATTACCGCTATTCACTAATCGTCTGGCTGTGCGTTGAGCAATTGTTAGCAGAAAGAAGCACTGCAAATACCGATAAAAACTCTCTTGGTAATAGATAGCACCAATGGGGGGATGGCAGGTCAGGTAAGTTTGTATAACAATTCGTATGTGATTTACGATGGATTATCAGCGTAACGTGCAGTGTGACGAAACCTTCAGAAAAATTAGAGATAGGTGTGGGTTGGGGGCGATCGCTCAATTGGGTACTCTGAGAACAATAAAAACTCTTCCTAAACCATAACTTCAGACTACCGAATGCTTCGCGATCGCATCAACAGTCAAATTACATATTTCATTCAGCTAGAAGCTGACAGCCTGAACCAATTTTTATAAAAAAATTATCAGAAAACATACGGATTAGCTACAGACGGAGAGAATTCTATTTCTAGTCAGTGATTGGAAAATCTTCTGTCATCAGAGAGAATGGTTTTTCAGCGCCAGCGAAATTTACCCAGATTGAAGAATACCATCTACTAAGTTATGGCTTCTATTGCCCGTAAAAACTTATTTGAAGATATCCCTCGCTTTCTCGTCGCCCAAGCAGGCATCATGTTTGCCGTCAGTTTGGTAACTATCCAAGTAGGAATTTTAGATGGCTTTACTCGATCAACAACTCGGTTGATCGAACAGTCAGATGCCGATTTGTGGATTGCCTCCAAAGAAATGCTTCAGCTAGAGATCACCTTGCCGATGCCGCTACAGCGATTGATTCAAGCGCGGGAAGTGGAAGGAGTAGACCATGCAGAAGCCGTTATTTCTCGTAACTCCCTGTGGCTGGATGCAAATGGAAAAATCGTCCCCATTAGAATATGGGGCTTTAATCCAACGGGTCGGCTGTTTAGTAATTGGTCAATGTCCAAGGGAACACCGACTGCTTTGAAAGAGGCATATACATTTATTACAGACCGAAGCAACCTGAATGCACTAAATATCAAGCAAGTGGGAGAGACGGGCAAAATTGTGCCGCTAAAAGCCAAGCTGGTTGGGTTAAGCGAATACACTCAATCAATGGCATCTAGCACATCTATCTATGCCTCCTTAGAATCTGCGAATGCTTTCACCTCAGGATTAGGCTCATCTTTAAATTGCACGATCAATTCTGGCGACGTGGATTGCAAAAATCCGCTCTCAACTGCTGATATTCAATTAAGTGAACCTCAACCCCAGCCGCGTCGTCTAAATTTAGTAGACCCCATTAGTTATGTACTCGTGCAGGCAAAGCCAGATCAAGACTTGCAAGTGCTGAAACAGCGCTTGGAGGCAAAGCTACCGAACACTCGCGCTTATACCAAGGAGGAAATGGCATCGATCACCCGATCTTACTGGCGAGAACGGACTGGAATCGGCTTTATTTTAGGGTTGGGCGCAGCCGTAGGGGTGATTGTGGGGATTGTGGTGGTCAGCCAGATTTTATATTCGTCGGTTTCAGATCACCTGAAAGAGTTTGGAACTCTAAAGGCAATGGGAGCGTCTGATTGGGTAATCTACGGCGTAATTACAGAGCAAGCGCTGTGGATGGCAATCCTGGGATACATTCCCAGCATGGCGCTTTGTTGGGGTTTGGGTGCTTGGACGGTTGCCGCGAAAGGAATTGTAATTTTGATTACACCGACGACCGCGATCGCTGTTTTTGGACTCACGGTATTTATGTGTGTTGGCTCTGCCCTAATTGCCATTCAAAAGGTAACTCATGTTGATCCTGCAATTGTTTTTAAAGCTTGACCGCTTAATCCGCGATCGCTCTGTAGCTCCGTCACATGGACAAGTAGGTCATCTGGTATCCTCGTTACAATAATGAATAAAAGGGCTGTTTTTGTTTGATTCATAAAGTAAATCCAAACCATGCGGATAAAACGTATTCTCGATTGAAGCTAAAATCTCAGTCCGCTCCCATCAATTGTTAAATCCAAACCACTTCTCGCTTTTGTCTACGCCTGTATCACCTACACGCAACTAGAGATTTAATCAATGACTGCTTCGCAAATCAACATTAACAAACTCATTCAGCATACAGAGTACACTGCATCTACTGTGCAAGAGCGTCCTCTGTATGCGTCAGGCACTTGGGAAAGATCGGGTAAACGAGCGGTGGTTGCCAAGGGCGTGAAGATGGAGTTTCGTTCTGGAGCGGATTCTACCCCGATTCTTCAGGGCATCGACTTAGAAATTCCCCGTGGTGAAATTCAACTGCTGATGGGACCTTCTGGTTCTGGCAAAACGACTCTCCTTTCGATTTTGGCTGGCATTTTGACCCCAACATCGGGAACGGTCTGCTTGCTAGGGGAAGAAATTACACGCATGTCGAAGGATGAGCTATCACGCTTTCGTTTGAAAAATATTGGCTTTATCTTTCAAGGGTTCAACCTCTTTCCAGCCTTGACTGCGGCTGAAAATGTGGAGGTGGCGCTGAGGATGAAGGGGATTCGTAAAAACGAAGCGCGCAAGCAAGCAAAAGATTTGCTGATGGAAGTGGGTTTGGATAATCGCATAAATCACCTGCCGCGCGATTTGTCGGGTGGGCAAAAGCAACGAGTGGCGATCGCCCGTGCTTTGGCAGACAACCCCAAACTGATCATGGCGGATGAACCCACCGCCTCGCTTGATTCTCATAGCGGTCATGCGGTGATTGAACTGCTCCG
Organism: Synechococcales cyanobacterium PMM_0083; assembly: GCA_949127665.1. Classification (GTDB taxonomy): domain Bacteria; phylum Cyanobacteriota; class Cyanobacteriia; order Leptolyngbyales; family Leptolyngbyaceae; genus ULC077BIN1. The sequence continues at coordinate 11,280 of CASBQE010000296.1, read as the reverse complement.
TAAACTGGCAAAAGATAACGGACGTACGGTGCTAATTGTTACCCATGATTCTCGTCTGATGGATGTGGCGGATCGAGTGGCATATTTAGAAGACGGTCAATTGAAAAATTAGCTCGAATGAGTAAAAGTTCTAAATTTTGAGGTATGACTGTTGAGTTGAAGTGAGTTCAATCCTCAGAATTTAAACTTATTTATGTCAGGCATTTCTATCATTCAAGCTCTCCAAGGTGGCTTGATCGTCTCCTGCCAAGCTCCGGCTGAGTCTCCAATGCATCAGCCAGAGGTGATTGCAGCAATGGCAGCGGCAGCGGCAAATCAAGGCGCAGTTGGAATTCGATTAGACACGCCTGCTCATGTGAAAGCAGTCCGGCAAAAGATTTCACTCCCGATCATTGGCTTGTGGAAGCAGCAAATTCCCGGCTTTGAGGTTTACATTACGCCGCAGTTTAGTCATGCAGTCGCGATCGCCCAAGCAGGAGCTGATATTATCGCCATTGATGCCACTGTGCGATCGCGCCCCAATCAAGAAACTGTCGCAACCTTGATCGAGCGAATCCACACCGAATTAGGCAAACTGGTGATGGCAGATGTGGATACTTTAGCAGCGGCGATCGCGGCGGCTGATGCCGGAGCCGATTTGATTGGCACCACACTATACGGCTACACCGCCGAGACTCAACACCTCAGACCTCCCGGCTTCGATTTATTAGCTGAACTGGTCAAAAACTTTGAAGTACCGATTATTTGTGAAGGCGGTATTGCCTCTCCCCAAATGGCAAAGCAGGCTCTAGACCTGGGAGCCTATGCGGTGGTGGTGGGCACTGCCATCACTGGCATCGATCTTCAAGTGAAAGCCTACGCTACCGCTTTAAGTAATCAGCATTCCGCTGCCAGCGGTGTAGAACGATCTCAGGGGCACCAAATCCATTTACCACAATAAAGTCTTTGATAAATTAAACATCTCTCCTGTTCTGTGGGAATACTTAAGAAAGTTCAGTGACTTTTGTGGGTGGAAATTGGTGCATGTGGCGTTCGCTCAAAAACTTTTTTCATAGTCTTAGAACTTATTCCGATCTCAGCCCTGACCTGCGGATGAGGCAACGTGTGAATCGGATGCTGAGCGATCGCCCCCAGCTTAATCCAGAAGATTGGCATCAAAAGTTTTGGCAATCCCTCGACATTACGCAACAAGTCTCTAATTTTGTTTATCTGCACCTCCCCGACTATTCAGGACTTGACTGCGGCAGAATTTATCCGAGCGATCGCCTCCAGGAAGATCTACACCTTTCGCTGGTTTGCTGGTTTGATTGGGAGCAATCGCTGCGACAAGACTTTTTCACCCAATTCAAGATTGATCTAGGCGAAGAAACTGACCTAGAAACTCTATCAACCATTCAAGACTTTATAGTCTTTCTGGATCGCCATCTACTGTCGATCAATCATTCCTAAAAATTCTCCATTTACTCACCATTTCATCATCAGTTTCTAGCAATCGCCTTAAAATCGAAAAGACTATTATTTTTGCTGACTGCATGACCTATTGCCTTGGAATTATTACGGATGCGGGTCTGATTATGGCAGCGGATTCTCGCACCAATGCAGGGGTAGATTACGTTTCGACCCATCAAAAACTATTTAATTTTTCTCGGCTCGGCGATCGCGTGATCGTAGTTTGCACAGCGGGAAACTTATCAATCACCCAAGCAGTCCTCAACCTGCTGCACCGAGATATTGACACCCAAGCCGAGGTAAATCTTCATACCTTAGATAGCCTCTACGAAATTGCCCGTTACATCGGCGGCAAAGTTCGACAAATTCGCGACCAAGATCGTCAATGGCTCGAAAAAGACCGGATTGACTGCCAATGCAGCTTTTTGCTAGGCGGACAGATCAAAGGAGAAGCACCAGGATTATTTCTGATCTATAGCCAGGGCAATTGCATTCAGGCTTCTAAAGACACGCCTTTTCTGCAAATTGGGGAAGCGAAGTACGGCAAACCTATTCTCGATCGCATTCTCAGCTTTGAAACCTCTCTAGAAGCAGCCGCAAAATCTGCCCTACTCTCGATCGACTCCACCATGAAATCCAACATTTCGGTAGGACCGCCCATCAACCTGGTAATGTACGAAAAAGACTCCTTCAAAATTCGCTACGAACTGAAATTGGAGCTAGGCGCACCTTACCTGTCACAGATGCGCCGTCTATGGGAAGTCTCTTTGAATGAAGCCTTCGATCGGATGCCTGATGTCGATTGGGAGCAATATCTTGAGTTTCCTCAAACGGATGCGCCCCCTACTAGCTTTAGTCATTGACTGTGTTCACTGGTTTACACTAACGAGTTTGAAGCGCTCTGCCAGTTGTCGCATCAACTCTTCTTTTGTGAGTCCAAGGCGATCGCGCTTTGATCAACCGTAAACTTTTGAGGGCTGTGGATGTAGCTTTTCCATGCCGCCGAAGAGGGTTAACCAGGCAGTGGTGACGACCCAGTGAATCAGCGTAATGATTAACAGGGAGCCAGTCAGAAAATAGGCAACGGTGCAGGTGATGCCCAGCAATCCGGTCAGGGTCAAAAACACGGGGTTGAAAAAGGTGGGGTTGCCGGGTTTGTAAAAGGTTTTGGCGTTGATGGGGTGGTAAGCAATGAACAGAATTAGACTGAAGACCGCCCAGATCATCCACATTTGCCCAGTAATTCCAGCGCTAGGATAGGGCAACAGTAAGACGCGAAAAATGAACTCTTCGATCAGAGCAGGCATGAAAAATAAGCGGATTGCCAACAGCAGGTATTGCTGCCCGGAGACATGCCAAGGTTTGAATTGCAAAAAGCGTTGAGAGTAGCCAATGGGTAGGGCGATCGCTGCATAGAACAGCAGCGCCCAAAACGCAACGCCCCATTCCTGTAGATTTGGCAAGTTCACTGCACCCAAGATTCGGGTGAATAGAATGGTGACGATCGCAATGTTCGTGCCGGGTAGTGTCCATTTGCCAAAGGCTTGGGTTGGGGCGATCGGCAGAATATCGGGATTGTTGCCGCCGATCTGATTGGTTTGCAAAAACCAGAGTTTCGCACCATGCCGCAGAAATTGAATACTGAGTTCATCCTGTGCTTGGCGCGGCAAAATGGTTCTCCAGCTTGTCAGAGCGGTGAGAATATTTCCAGCCCCAGATGCAGCACGAACAAATTGCGGTTGGATCTCGGTGCCAGATAGGGCAGCATTGGTTTTCCAGTCTTGCCGCACAATTCCAAAGGGAGTTAGTTCTTGTTGCAGATCGTTTCCTAAGATAATCAACTGCTTAAATCGTTTAATAGTTGGATGTTGAGGATGATCTGCCCACCAGCGTTGAATCTCTGGACTCGATTCAACCTGTTTGCGAATGGATTGAATCGTCGCGAACAATGCCTGGTTAGAATCCTGCACACAGGAGGTTGCGGCTGTGACGCTAGCGATGCCGATGCCGTCGCCAGTCCGGTAGCGATCGCCAATGATCCGAAGTTGACGACTCAGTTCAGTGAAGGGCGAGAGTTTGATGCCGCCGAAGTCATAATCTTGCCCAATCGTATCTAATTTGACAATCACATCGGTCACTGGACGGGTGCCTAGCCAGCCTCGTTGGAGGTTGCCCATGTAGTTCGTCCAGGAATTCTCCCCAGAAATAATCCCTTCAATGTTGTTGGCATAGACTTGCTGATAGCGCACGTCTAGCTGGAGTTCGTTGGTAAACGGGTCGCGAATCACCTCTGCCAATCCATAGGCAAAATGTCCGGTGACGGTGCCACCCACAGAACCCTCGCCGCTGTTGCCGCCCCTGCCGCCAAACAGGTGCATGACTAAAGCGCGATCGCCTGCTTGCCATTGGGCGATCGCGGCGGCTGAAGTCTTTGCTTGAGGATCAACTAAAACCGTTTGCACTGTGCCCTTTCGTTGCTCCGTATTCTCCCAGTTTTGATAGTTGATGTAGTCTAAACCTTTGCCGGTGCCTAACAAGACTTGCTGGGGCTTCAGTTGAAACAGCGATCGCGGTTTGATTGCCTGCACGGTAAACAGCCCCGTTTTATCTTGGGCACCGGATAAATACCAGCCCGCCGCACCTGCCGGGGATTTTTCCAACTCTCGCGGCGTGGAAGCATACACGCCATTGCCATCAATCGGCTGTTGGGGAATGCGAACGGTTGACTGCACGCCGTCAAATTGCCCAGTTGCCGGATTGTAATGCTGCACCCGAAAAAGTTCACTGGGGCAGGGAAGCTTACCCGGACACGCTTTGGGGATAAATTGGGGCGGCGAATTTGTTGCCGCACCGAGGATTTTAACGAGGGTCACATATCTGCCTGTATTCAACAGCGGTTCCCGCTCAATTTGCAAGACGGGTTGACCATTGGGTTGCTGAGTTAAGTTTGCCGCGCTCAGCGATACCGTTACGTCATCCTTGGGTCTGGCTGCGGCGATCGCCTGTAAAGCACCCACCTGCGATCGCCCATTCAGGCGATCGGCGTATAAATCAGCTTTTGTCCGCCGCAGTTCTGCCACCAGCGGCGAAAATTTTACATCTCGCGTTCCGGCTGCTACATCGCGCTGCACAGAGGGCTTTTGACTCCATTCCAACCGCACCTGTTTGCCAATCAAATCCGTTGCGTTTGGCGGCGCATGGGTTACCTCCATCCATACCCAATCTGTTTTACCCTGCTGCTGTTGATCGGGCAAAATCAGCCTTCCCATCCACAGGGCGACCGGGCGATATAGATCCTCAGGCAGGGTTTGCTGGAGTGGATAGAATGCTGGCTGATTAAACGGCGCTCTGCTCGTGATGGCATAGTTTGATTCGATGCTGACACCAGGACTGATATGAAATAGCACCGTGGCGGCGATCGTACTCAGCAGCAGCAGCCATTTACTGACCCTATTGCCACAACCAAACGGCGATAGCACAAGTGCTGGCTTATCTGTTTGCGGCGATCGAGCCATCTATCTAACCTCTCTTCAACCTCGGCTTTGAACAGCCTTTTGCTTCACTATCCTAGTGGAACTGGCGAATGGATTACCATCCCAGGGCAAACGCATTATGTCAACAAGCGGCATTGCCTGCTTGATTGAGAAAATCTGCAACAGTAGTTGTCCGCCAGTTGTTGCGGTCAAGCCACCCGTATTTACGGTGATGCTGCCACCGGGACTAGCCGCCGTGGTGGTGGCGTTCAAAGCAGCACCCTTGGAGCGGCTGATAAGCTAATCGTCATCTACTTTTTCCAAACTGATCCCCTAACAGCAAGGGTTTCAAACCCGATTTTATGCAACTTGAATGCTGACCAGCTTATCTTGGGAAGATACGGCGATCGCACTTATTCTAATCCCAGCCAACAACAAGGTATAAAAGCCTTCATAGTGAATTTTTCAAGTCTCAGAGAAATTAATCGATACCTTAGCCGCATCGGATCAAGGAACGTCTCAGTACCATAAGCATATTTACAATCGATTAAAATTCGACGATGACCGGAGTGTGGTCACTGGGTTGTTCTAGTTTACGGGGTGCTTTGTCGATCGCGCAGGCGATCGCTTTCTCATATAGGTCAGGCGATAGGTAAATGTGATCAATTCGCCAGCCCATGTCGCGCCGAAATGCCGCCGCTCGATAATCCCACCAGCTAAAGTGTCCGCCGTCTTTGATAAATTTGCGAAACACGTCTGCCAAGCCCAACCGCAAAATCACTTGCAGCGCTACTCGCTCTAAATCGGTTGCCATCACCTGATTCACCCGCCCTGTTGGATCATGAATGTCGATGTCTTCTAACGCAATATTGAAATCGCCACAGACCAGCAGATGATTGGGTTCCAGCATCAGCGCTTTCAAATAGTCATGCAGCACTTCCAACCAGCGCAGCTTGTAAATATACTTTTCGCTGCCCACGGCTGACCCATTGGGCACGTATAAATTCACCACGCGCAGATCGCCAATAATCCCGGTGATCACCCGTTTCTGCTGATCAAACTCAGCCACGCGATCGCCCAAGATTGGCGCAAAGCCTCGGCTGATATCACTCAACGGTTCACGGCTCAAGATCGCAACGCCGTTGTAGCTGGGCTGCCCAAAAATTTCGGCATGATAGCCAATTTCAGTAAAAGCATCGCGCGGAAATTTCTCATCTACCACCTTAGTTTCCTGCAAACACAGCACGTCTACTGAAGTATTTTTCAGCCAGTCTGTGGTGTGGGGCAGACGAGTACGAATTGAGTTGACATTCCAGGTGGCAATTTTCATCGGGCAAAGGGCGATTTGTGAAACGTTGGCAAAGCTTTCCACAGGAATTCCTACGGGAATCGCAGTCGGCTTTTTGAGAATAGCAGTTTTGCGTTTTGGGAATGTTCCGAGACAATACAAAGGAACTTAAAGCCAATTTTTACATGGATGGTTTCCTAAATCTAAATAAGCCTGTGGGTTTCACGTCGCACGACTGCGTGGCAAAACTGCGGCGACTGTTGAACACACGGCGAATCGGGCACGCTGGCACACTTGATCCTTTGGCGATAGGTGTTTTGCCGATCGCGGTCGGTCGGGCAACTCGGCTGCTTCAGTTTTTGCGATCGGATAAGGCATATCGAGCCGTGATTCGGTTTGGAGTCAGCACCACCACCGATGATTTGGAGGGCGAAATCCTCAATCAGCAGTCTGTCCTCCATTTAGATCTAGCCAGTGTGAAAATCGCGCTCCAGCAGTTTCAAGGCACGATTCAGCAGGTGCCGCCGATTTACAGCGCCATTCAAGTGGATGGTAAGCGGCTTTATGACTTGGCGCGATCGGGGGGAAATGTGGAAGTGCCGACGCGCACGGTGGAAGTGTCGGACATCAAAATAGTGAGTTGGCAGCCAGGAGAGTTTCCTGAGTTGGAGATTGATATTGCCTGTGGCGGTGGTACTTATATCCGGGCGATCGCTCGTGATCTGGGCACTGCGTTACAAACCTTCGGCACCCTGGCAAACCTAACCCGCACCCAAAGCAACGGCTTTGACTTAGAAAATAGCCTCACTTTAGAACAGCTAGAAGAACAGCTTCAGCAGCAGACCTTGCAGCCTGTTTGGCCGGATGAAGTGTTGGAACATCTAGAGGCGATCGCCCTCTCTCCCACTCTTGCCAAACGCTGGTGCCAAGGTCAACGCATCGCCCCCTACGATTTACCAGAAACTTTCACCACTAGCCGCGCCCCGCTTCGGATTCACACCGAAACCGGAACCTTTCTCGGCATCGGGCAACTCACCGATCCCCCAACCGGAACCATCCTCACCGCCCGGATTGTTTTTCTAGACAGCGCAGAGTTATAAACAAGCAAAGAGTTTGGAGTGCAGAGCAAACTATCTCAAAACCCCGAAACCCAAAACCCCGAAACCCAAAACCCCGGAACCCAAAACCTGAAAGCCGAAGCCTCGCCCCTACTCTTCGTAGCGCATCAGCTTTTTGTAAAAATTTTGAGAAAAATCTGCCAGCCGCATCCGCTTGAAATTCAAAATAACCTCGATCAAAAAATCAATAAACTCAAAATTCGCCATCATTAGCTCGTAGCTCAGATCAGCCTCACTATCAAACTGAATGCGGCAGCGGGTTAGGTCAGCAGGCAACGCTGAAATGTTCCATGTGGCAACAAAAGGAATGCTCTCTCCCCCTTCAATGCGGCGCTCTCCTTCGAGGTTGCCTTTTTGGTAAAGGCTAATTGCATAGGGCAAAATCGATCGCTTCCCTTGCTGGGGATAATAAGGCATGTAAACTCCCACTTGGGGTTGAGGTGCGGGCTGTAGCTTATCAATAGCCATACCGAATAGTCCTAAAGCTGTTTTGTTTGTGCAAGTGTAATATTAAAGCCCATCTTTGGAAGTAAGCCATCACTAGAGTCATGAATATCACTTCAAGCCCAAAAGCAGCCCTAGATAGTTCTGTTTTAGTTAAGCCGATATCACAGACACTCAAGCAACTGAACTCACTACTTTTCAAAAAGATAGCCTTTTTAAGATAAAAATCTGCAAATAGACTCTTATTCTTGTTGAGAATGGGCAAAAAATCATCATAAACAACACTTTGCTCCAAAAAATTTCACACTCAGCAGGATTTTGGTTTAATTCGTCCCTCCAACGGCAAACAGTCTTGGTCTTAAACACAAAATCGACGGGTAATAACAGTAAAGGTGCAAAATTAACTGCGATCGGGTTTCGACTGCGCGTTCGGTTGAGCATTCGTCGGAGCCTCAACCCTCAGTAGCCTGATCGAGATGGGTTGAGCGGAGCCGAAATCCACGCATAATGGTAAATAGTTCAATCCATCTACTTCCCAGCAATCTCACCTATCCCCTAAAACTTCTGTCACTTTTCATTCAAAAACTGTCACTTACTTGATCGAATGCTTGTGTTGCATCGCTCTAAAGCTTATTGTGTAGTTCAATGAATCTTGAGAATTTCCCGAAAAAATCCACAGTTAGGACGCTGGTATAACGTTATGGCACCTTTGGTTGCAAATTATTATCTGACCTATCGCTGTAACGCGCGGTGTCATTTCTGCGATATTTGGGCATTAGATCCGAAAGAAGAAGCAGAATTTGACACGATCCGCACCAACCTGATGGATTTGCGGCGGCTGGGCGTAAGGTATGTTGACTTCACAGGCGGAGAGCCGCTGCTAAGATCTGATGTTCAGCAGATTTACGCTGAGGCAAAACGGCAGGGTTTCGTGACGAGCATGACTACGAACACTATCCTGTATCCCAAACGGGCGCATGAAATGCAGGGGTTGATCGACTTTCTCAACTTTTCTCTGGATGGAGCCGATGCCGAAACCCATAACCAATCGCGCGGGGTGCAAATTTTTGACACGCTGGTTGAATCGGTTGAGCTTGCCCATTCTTTAGGCGAGTATCCGGTTTTAAACCATACGGTAACGGCACAAAATTTCGATCGCATCTCAGAAGTGGCAGAATTGGGCTTAAAGCTAGAGGCACGAGTCTGGCTAAATCCGGCTTTTACCGCCTATGGCAATTACAACTCGAAGAAAAACCCGACTCCCGATATGGTGCTGGCGATCGAGGCTGCCGCGAAACAATACCCCAACGTTGGCTACAATAAAGCTGCACTCGCTTTTATTGAAGCCGGTGGAAATGACACCGAAAATCCGCGCTGTAAGGCAGTGGATGCCGTAATTGCCATCTCACCTAACGACGAATTGCTCCTACCCTGCTACCACTTTGCTCAAACAGGTTTGCCGATCAACGGTCGCCTTTATGAGCTTTATAAACAGTCGGAAGAGGTGGAAAGCTACCGTCAGTCGCAGGGCAAACTATCTGTTTGTGAAGGTTGTACGGTTTGGTGCTACCTAATTCCTAGCTTCTTTAAAGGAATTGATAAGTATTGGTGGTTAAATCAGGTAACATATGCCGGAGAATTCCTGGCGCGAAAGCGATTCCTTCAACGACCTGCCTCCTATCAGCGCTCTGCTAGCTGATTTATCTGATCTAGTCGAATTGGATGAAGACCCAGAGCCGCATATCTATAGAACTGGCAATCGGCGGCGCAGGGCGGCGATCGCTTTAACGATGATTTGGAGCGGCACGATCGCCCTTCACTTTGTGGCATGGAGCTACTGGTTTGTCGCGGGTTTAACAACGCTGGTAGGCATTCACGCCATGCGAATTTTGTTTGCGCGTCCTTTGCCTCCCGCCAAACCGTTAGACACTGTTGATCCTGCTTGCCTGCCCGTCGTATCGGTTCTTGTTGCTGCCAAAAATGAAGAAGCGGTCATCGAGCGATTGGTTAAAACCTTGTGCAATCTCGATTATCCAGCGACTCAGTATGAACTTTGGGTGATTGATGACAATAGTACGGATAAAACATCGGCTCTGCTGAAGGAATTGGCTCAACAGTACAAACAACTTCGGGTATTTCACCGTCCTGTAGGGTCGGCTGGGGGCAAGTCGGGAGCGCTCAATCAAGTATTGCCGCTGACCAGAGGCGAAATTATTGCGGTTTTTGATGCCGATGCTCAAGTCACGCCTGACTTGTTTCAGCGCGTACTTCCCCTGTTCGACCGAGCAGAGTTGGGCGCAGTGCAGGTTCGCAAGCAAATCGCGAACGTGTCAAGCAATTTGTGGGTTCAGGGGCAAATTGCCGAAATGGCACTGGATTCGTTCTGGCAAGATCAGCGGATTGCGATCGGCGGCATTGGTGAGCTGCGGGGGAATGGTCAGTTTGTGCGGCGGACGGCGTTGGATCGCTGTGGCGGCTGGAATGAAGAGACGATTACTGACGATTTAGATCTGACCTTCCGCTTGCATTTAGACGATTGGGATATTGATTTCACCACCTATCCCGCTGTGCAGGAAGAAGGCGTGACGGATGCGATCGCCCTGTGGCATCAACGTAGCCGCTGGGCAGAAGGGGGCTACCAGCGCTATTTGGACTATTGGCAACCGCTACTGCGTACCCGCATGGGCATTCGCAAAACGGTCGATATGTCTGTCTTTTGGGTCTTGCAATATGCGTTGCCTAGCGCCACAGTGCCGGATACTTTAATGGCAATTTTGCGCCACCAGCCCCTATTATTTGCGCCTCTGGCTAGCTTGTCGGTCTTGATGTCGCTTGTTGGCATGTCGTTGGGCTTGCGGCGGATTCGACGCTCAACGCGATCGCTGCCCACTCCGCCCCCAGAAACCAATGCGTCTACTCTGCCATCGTTGATTCTGCTTAGAGCGATCTACGGCACTTTCTATATGCTGCACTGGCTGCCTGTAGTTGCCAGCACCACTGCTCGAATCTCTGTTCGCCCTAAACGACTCAAATGGATCAAAACAAGGCACTACGGGCAAGATGAGGCGGCATAGAGAGTCTAGAAGGGAATATCGTCATCATCTTCTAAGTCTGTTTCTAAATCTGTATCTGAACTGGAATTAGTCCAAGGTTCTAGCGTTGGCTCCTCCGGCTCAATCTCCGGCTCGGAAACCTCGATCGCTGGATCAGTGGGCAGATCTGCTCCATTGTCGTCATCTACCACCTTGCCTCCAAAAAAATTGGCGAGCAAATGGGCGGCATCGGTCGCTTCATGCTCCTTCCAAAGAGGGCTATCGGAGTCCAAATGAGACGGGACAAGCTCATTTCCCAAAACTTCTTCAAGCGATTGATTCGGTGCCTCTACTTCAGGGGTGTTTTGCGGGGGAGTTTGAGGCGGCTCGAAAGGCTGCGATTCCGGTAGGGATCTTTCCACGAATCGCGGTTGTTCTGATGGGTCAGTTCGCGGTTTGGGCTGGGGGGGATTGGG
>CASBQE010000295.1 GCA_949127665.1 Synechococcales cyanobacterium PMM_0083 | reverse complement strand
TCGCTGATTTTTTATGGACCGCCAGGAACGGGTAAGACCACTCTGGCACGAATTATTGCTAATACGACCAAGGCGCATTTTATTGCGATCAATGCGGTGCTGGCGGGGGTGAAGGAGATTCGGGAGGCGATCGCCCTTGCCCAAGAAAAGCGCGGCATGTACGATCAGCGGACTATTTTGTTTGTGGATGAAGTGCATCGGTTCAACAAAGCTCAGCAGGATGCCCTGTTGCCTTGGGTTGAGACGGGCACAGTGATTTTGATTGGGGCGACGACCGAGAATCCCTTTTTTGAAGTGAATAAAGCGCTGGTCTCGCGATCGCGCCTGTTTCAACTCAAGTCTTTGGATGCAACCGATTTGCGGCAAGTAGTCCATCAGGCACTAGCTGACTCAGCACGCGGGTATGGCAAGTTGGCTATTCAGTTAGATCATGAAGCACTGGAGCATCTAGTGAACGTTGCAAACGGCGATGCCCGTGCCCTGCTGAATGCGCTGGAACTGGCAGTGGAAACCACACCACCCGATGATCAAGGCAGTCTGCATCTCACCCTTGCGGTTGCGGAAGAATCCATTCAGCAACGAGCGGTTCTCTACGACAAAGAAGGAGATGCCCACTTCGATACCATCAGCGCGTTCATCAAAAGTGTGCGTGGCTCTGATCCGGATGCGGCGCTCTATTGGCTAGCACGTATGGTGTATGCCGGAGAAGATCCGCGCTTCATTTTTCGTAGACTGCTGATTTTGGCGGGGGAAGATGTGGGCATGGCAGACCCCAACGCGATCGCTGTAGTTAACGCTTGCGCCCAAGCCTTTGACCGAGTGGGAATGCCCGAAGGACGCTATCCCTTAGCGCAGGCAACGCTTTACTTAGCAACGGCGGCTAAATCCAACAGCGTTATGGGCTTTTTCGATGCCTTAGCTACAGTGGAGCAAGAACGAGAAGGGGATGTGCCAAATCCATTAAGAGATGCTAGTCGAGATAAGCAAGGCTTTGGGCATGGGGCAGGCTATCTCTATCCCCATGCCTACCGCGACCATTGGATAGAGCAGCAATATTTACCCGCTAGCCTTCAAGGTCAGGTGTTTTATCAGCCGTCTAGTCAAGGCTATGAAGCACAGATTCAAACTCAGGTGGCACAGCGCCGGGAAGCTCAATTAGCAGGATTGCTGGAAAGTGTGGCTATGCCAGAAATGTTAACTTTTAGCAGTGTAGACACGGCACAAGAACGATGGTTGCAGCGAACCCTCAGCCAGTCGGGGGAGCAGTTGGCAAAGGTGCGCGATCGCCTATTTGACCTTGCTCAACCTCAACGCCATCATCGAATTCTGGATTTGAATGCAGGCAGTGGATTACTCACCTGGGAGGCGGTACGGCGTGTACCCGAAGGGAGCGTGTATGCCTGCGTTCATTCTGAAGCCAATGCCAAAGCGCTGGAAGAACAAAGCAAAGCTCTGCCAGAATTGAGCCGTCCGATGATTTTGCAGGCATCGCTCCAGCAGCTTCCGGCGATGTTGTTGGAGCAGTCGATTCAAGTTGATTGCATGATTGGGCGAAATGTTTTGGCTGAAGAATCGGATAAAGCGAAAGCCGTGGATTGGCTAGCCGCGATCGCTCAGTCTCACCCACAGGTTTCAAGAGTCAATCCCATTAAGATTGCCCTAGCAGAACTGCTCCCTTATCGAACTCAACGCCTTTACAGCTTACTTAAACCAGAATGGTTAGAATCTTCTCTTTATGCTCGATTGGTAGATGCAGAGGAAGCAATTTATAGTCATGAGGCTACCGAGTTGAACTGGAATGAAACCGAGCTAAAAATGATATTTCAGCAAGCTGGATTTACCCTAGAAGTAGAGGTAGAACAAATGCAGATGCCGCTTTACATTACGCCAGATGCGATTCAGAGGTGGTTTGCGATCGCTGACAATGCCCCAACCTACAGAAGCTACATCAACGAAGCCCTAACAGAAGCTGAAATAGAAACCATACAGTCCTGCTTTAGGCAATATGTTTGTAATCAAATGGTTTTGTGGAAAAGCGCGATCGCCCTCTTATTGGGACACATCCCCTAATCTATTGGGTATTCACTATCGGTTTTAGAGCCACTCTTATAAGGATCATTTGCGCTCCAAACAGCCGCAAGGACAGCAAACCCAAACGTTGAGCATAACCGCTTTGTGAACAAAGCCACTGTCGAAACACCGTTCATAGGAGGTGGGTTACTTTTCATCGCAAATATCCTACTAAATAACTAAATTGTGTTGCGTAAATTACTTAGGTAGATACATTTGAGATTTTATAGATTCTACACATAAAAAATCATGATGAAACAATCTAATTCGCACAGTAACAATACCTGACAGACATTATGTCTAGGTCAACAGAAGCGTTTAAATACTGTCAAACTGATACGCTGTCAATTTTGCAATCCTACTTTCATCCTTCGCTGCGAACCCTACGATAAGCAAGCTACGGAATGACACAAACGGGATGCTCCCGTACAGTGCACCTACTCACGAAAGGTAAAGATCCAACCTTTCCTGAGAATATACGCTGGTGCCCTAAGTATAGCATCCGTAAAATTGCCTACGCCTAGCTTCATCAAGACAACAAAAAATGCTTCGGAAATTAAAGATTTAGTAAAGCTATCTTATGTGAGGGTCAGCTTTTTTCGGTTGCATCAAAAAGCTTTGCAACGGTTTGAACGTCTTTATCTCCACGTCCAGAACAATTAATCACAATCCGAGGAAAGCCTTCAAGCTGGGGACACAGGACTTCTAAGTAGGCGATCGCGTGGGCAGTTTCTAATGCTGGAATAATCCCTTCCAGTTGAGATAATCGTTTGAAGGCATTCAACGCCTCTTGATCCGTGACGCTGTAATATTCAGCGCGACCCAGTTCTTTGAGATAGCTATGCTCAGGTCCAACTCCTGGATAATCCAACCCGGCACTAATGGAATGAGGCTCAACTACTTGACCATCTTCATCTTGAAGCAAGTAGCTCATGGCACCATGCAATACGCCAACCCGTCCATGAGTCAATGTCGCCGCATGTTTTCCAGTTTGCACCCCTTCGCCAGCCGCCTCAACTCCAATCAGGCGCACAGATGGCTCATTCACAAACTCGTGAAATAGCCCCATTGCATTGGAACCGCCGCCTACACACGCCAATAAAATATCGGGTAAGCCCTGCCATTTCTCCTGGCTTTGAACGCGGGTTTCTTCGCCGATCACCGTATGAAAATCGCGCACAATCATGGGGTAAGGATGGGGACCTGCCACCGAGCCAAGGATGTAGTGTGTTGTTTCCACATTTGTGACCCAATCCCGAATCGCTTCTGAGGTGGCATCTTTTAACGTGCCAGTTCCCGCTTCCACGGGAGAAACTTCTGCCCCCATCAGCTTCATCCGAAAGACATTTAATGCCTGCCGCTCCATATCATGAACGCCCATATAGATGACGCATTTCAACCCAAACCGAGCGCAAACGGTTGCGGTTGCTACTCCATGCTGTCCGGCTCCAGTTTCAGCAATAACGCGCTGTTTGCCCATGCGCTTTGCCAATAAAACCTGCGCCAAGGCATTGTTGATTTTGTGAGCGCCCGTGTGGTTGAGGTCTTCTCGCTTGAGATAAATTTGTGCGCCAGTGCCGTTGGGTCGAGCGTAGTGCGTGGTCAATCGTTCTGCAAAGTAAAGCGGACTAGGACGACCCACATAATCCTTTAACAATCCTTGAAGCTCAGTTTGAAAAGCGGGATCATTGCGGTATTGATAAAAAGCAGCTTCTAACTCAGCCAACGCTGGCATCAGAGTTTCGGGAACATACTTGCCGCCAAATTTACCGAATCTTCCCAGAGCATCAGGACGTTGGGCGGATGAGGTGGGCTGAGAACTAGGACGAAGAGGAGTGGTAGTCACGGGTTTTAGCAATGCAACAGGTTTCAATTATAATCGCGATCGCGGATTGGTGATGGATGATTGTTGGTGGAAAACCCGCGATCGCTTAGGTCTCCGCAGCTTTTGCTTCCCGCAGGATAGGAATTAGAGCGAATGTTGCAGGAAAGTATCTAGATTTCTTACTTTCTACAGGAGTAGCCATGTAATCATCAAAGAAGGGAAACAAGCAGAAATTTGAACTGTAGAAGTGTAGGTGGAAGTAAATGCAAGACGGGCGCAGACTAGCAAT